>JAQSXO010000080.1 GCA_029256625.1 Cellulosimicrobium sp.
CGGCGACGTGTACCTCGCGGACGGGTTCTCGTGCCGCACGCAGGCCGACGACCTCGCCGGCGTGCAGGGCAAGGCCCTCGTCGAGCTGCTCGCCGAACGGCTCTGAGCGCAGCGCGTCCGGCGATCTCAGGTGCCGGTCCGCGCGACGCGGACCGCGGTAGCGAGACGCGCGACGGCCTCGCCGACGCGGGCGTCGGCGAGGTTGCCGTACCCGAGCACGAGGGTCGTCGACCGGTCGGCGGGGCGCACCTGGTAGCGGCGCAGGTCGACGACGGTCACCTCGCGCCGCGCGGCCTCGCGCACGACGTGCGCGGCGTCGGGCGCGGGGTCGTCGGGCGAGCCCGGCAGGGTGAGCAGCGCGTGCATCCCCGCCGCGATGCCGCTCACCGCGGCGCCCGGCAGCTCGCGGGCGAGGGCGTCGAGCACGGCGTCGCGACGGCGGCGGTACCGGCCGCGCGCGGCGCGCAGGTGCCGGTCGTACCCGCCCGAGGCGACGAGCCGCGCGAACGTGAGCTGGTCGACCGTGGAGGGGGCGGCCGCGGCGCCGTGCGGGGTGGCCGCGCGCATCACCGACTCGCGCCAGCGCGCGGGCACGACCATCCACCCGACGCCGAACGCCGGGCTCATCGTCTTGCTCACCGAGCCCAGCAGGACCACGCGCTCGGGGTCGAGCTGCTGGAGCGCGGCGACGGGCCGGCGGTCGTACCGGAACTCGGCGTCGTAGTCGTCCTCGACCACGAGGCCGTCGACGGCACGGGCCCACGCGAGGACCGCCTCGCGCCGCTCGGGCGCCAGCGCGGCGCCGGTGGGGAACTGGTGCGCGGGCGTGAGCAGCGCCGCCCGGGCCCCGGTCCGTCGTGACGCCGCGACGAGCGCGTCGACGTCCGCGCCCGCGTCGTCCACGGGGACGGGGACGGGCGTGAGGCCGACGCGGCCGGCGACGTCGCGCAGCACCGACCAGCTCGGGTCCTCGACGAGGACGTGGGTGTGACCCGCCTCGACGAGCGCGGCGGCGACGCGCGCCATGCCGTCGGTCGCGCCGCGCGTGAGCACGACGGCGTCGTCCGCCGCGGCGGCGACGCGCGCCCGACGCAGGTGGTCGGCGACGACGGCCCGCGCGTGCGGGTGCCCGGCGGGGGAGGGCTGGCCGAGGTCGTCGTTCGACGCCGTGCCCCCTGACGTGCCGAGCGCCTCCCGTGCCGCCCGCAGCCACGCGTCGCGCGGGACGTGGCGCAGGTCGGGCACGCCCGGGGCGAGGTCGAACCGGGCGCGCGCGGTGTGAGTCCGCCCCGCACCCACCCTCGTTCCCGCCGGGCTCTTCGGCCGCTCGCCCGGCGTCGAGGTCCCCGCTGCGCTCGTCGGTCGGGCGGCGGCGGAGACGCGGGTCGCCGACCCGGTGCGCGCCTCGAGGAAGCCCTCCGCGACGAGCTGGCCGTACGCCTCCGTGACCACCCACCGCGACACCCCGAGCGACTCGGCGAGCTGCCGGCTCGGCGGCAGCGCCGCGCCGACGGGGACGCGGCCGGTCCGTACGGCGTCGCGGATCGCCCGTTCCAACCGCTCGACCCGTGAGCCGGGCCCTGCGCCCAGGTCGAGCAGAGCCTCCCAGGCGAGCTCCGCCGTCGTCCCGGGGCGTCCCGAAAGACGCGAATCGGTCTGGTCGATGCGCATGGAATCGGACCGTACACCCGTGCCGATCGCTCCGTAGCGTGGAGCACGTCATCGGGAGCGCGGATCCACCACGGACCGCTCGGACCACCGAGAACATCTAGGGAGACCACCATGCGGTACCGCACCATCGGCGACGGGCGCACGTCCTTCGACGTGTCGACCCTGTGCCTCGGCACCATGAACATGGGCACGCTCGTCGACGAGGACACGTCGTTCGCGATCCTCGACCGCTACCTCGAGGCGGGCGGCACGTTCCTCGACACGGCGAACAACTACAGCTTCTGGGCCGGCGGCCACGGTCGTGACAGCGAGGACCTGCTCGGCCGCTGGCTCGCGAGCCGCGGCGTGCGCGACGAGGTCCGCATCGCGACCAAGCTCGGCGCGGCGAAGAAGGACCCCGCCCTGCCGCTGCAGAACGTCGAGCCCACGAACTTCCAGGGCCTGGGCGCCGACGTCGTCGCGTACGAGGCGCACGAGAGCCTGCGCCACCTCGGCGTCGACCACGTGGACGTGCTCTACGGCCACGTCGACGACCACGACACGGCGATCGCCGAGACCGTCGGCGCGTTCGGCAAGCTCCAGGCCGAGGGCGTCGTCGGGATCACGGGCATCTCGAACGTCGCGCTGTGGCGCGTCGTCGAGGCGCGCGAGGAGGCGCTGCGCCAGGGCATCGCGCCCTACGGGCTCGTCCAGCAGAACTACACCTACGCCTACCCGACGCCCGAGGTCGGTCGGCACAACTGGGCGTCGTACGAGCTGCTCGACTACGCGGCGTCCACCGGCGTCGAGGGTCGCCCGCCGCTCGCGGTCACGGCCTACTCGCCGATCCTCCAGGGCGCGTACGTGCGCCGCGACAAGCCGCTGTGGGACGGGTTCGACCACCCGACCACGCGCGAGCGCATCCGCCTCCTGCACGAGGTCGCGGGCGAGCTCGGCGCGACGCCCAACCAGGTCGTGCTCGCGTGGCTCCTCGGCGGCGAGCACCCGGTGGTCCCGATCATCGGGCCGAGCACGATCGAGCAGCTCGACGAGCTCCTCGGCGCGGCCGACCTCCTGCTCGACCCGGAGCTGCGCGCGCGCCTCGACGCGGCCTGAGCCTCGTGTGTCCCGCCCGGTCCGGCGCCACGGCGCCGGGCCGGGCTGCCACGATGGCCCGATGCCCACCACGACCGTCGCGCGCGTCCGGCCGGACGACTGGCGCGACCTCCGGGACGTCCGCCTGCGCGCGCTCGCGGACGCGCCGTCCGCCTTCGGCTCGACGCTCGCGCGCGAGGTCGCGTTCCCCGACGACGTGTGGCGCGGGCGCGCGGCGCAGGGACGCACGCTCCTCGCGCGGACGGTGCCCGAGGGCGGCAGCCCGGCCGGGGGCGACGGGTCGCCCGGGGCGGTGGTCGGCGTCGCCACGGTCGTCTCCTCGCCCGACGACACGACCGCGGCCGAGCTCGTCTCCGTGTGGGTCGACCCGGGCGCGCGCGGCGCCGGCGTCGCGGTGGCGCTCCTGCGGTCCGCCGAGGCCCTCGCCGCCGAGCTCGGCGCGCGGACGCTCGCGCTGTGGGTCACCGCGACGAACGCCCCGGCGCTGCGGCTCTACGAGCACGCGGGCTTCGCCGCGACCGGCGAGACGAAGCCGCTCCCGAGCGACCCGCGCCTCCTCGAGCTGCGGATGACGCGGCACCTCGCCGGGTAGGGTGCGGGGACCTGCTGCCGGACCGTGCCGAGGGGGCCACGTGGAGTTCCAGGACGTCGTCCGACGCCGGCGCATGGTGCGCCGGTTCACCGCCGAGCCCGTCGCGCCGGAGGCTGTCGACCGCCTCGTGCGCAACGCCGTCCGCGCGCCGAGCGCGGGGTTCGCGCAGGGGTGGTCGTTCCTCGTGCTCACCGAGCCCGACGACGTCGCGCGCTTCTGGGCCGCGACCTCGCCCGAGCAGCCCGAACGGAGCATGAGCGCGTGGCTCGCCGGGATGCGCACCGCGCCCGTGCTCGTCGTGGTCCTCACGTCGAAGGACGTCTACCTCGACCGCTACGCCGAGGACGACAAGGGCTGGGCCGACCGCGACGAGAACCGCTGGGCCGTGCCGTACTGGCACGTCGACGCCGGGATGGCGGCGCTGCTCATGCTGCAGACCGCCGTCGACGAAGGGCTCGGTGCGTGCTTCTTCGGCGTCGCGCCGGGCGAGGTCGCGCGGCTGCGCGCCGCGTTCGGCATCCCCGAGGCGTACGCGCCGACCGGGGTCGTCGCCGTCGGGCACCCTGCCGACCGGGCGACCACGGGCTCGCCGCGCCGTCGCGCGCGCAAGCCGCTCGACGACGTCGTGCACCGCGGCCGGTGGGGAGGCAGGTCGTGACCCGCGCGAGCCTGCGTGCCGGCGCACACTTCGAGCCTGTCGAGGACCTCGGCACCTGGCCGTCGTAGCGGCAGGTCGCCGGAGGGCTCAGGCGTCGCGGTCGCGCAGCGCCGGGACGTGCAGCCCGACGGCGTCGCGCACCTCGGTGGGCAGCTCGCCCCAGTCGTCGACGGTGTCCAGGTCGACCGCCGTTCCGGGCCGCTGCACGACGACGGCCCGCAGCCCGAGCCGCTCGGCCTCCGCGACGTGCGCCGCGCGGCTGCCCGGCCCGAACCGGAACCGGAAGCTCGCGGAAGCCCGGGGGTCGAGGGCGAGCAGGTTCGTGCCTGCGCCCAGGCGGTCCGTCGCGACGACGACCGGGGCGTCCTCGGCGAGCAGCGCCGCCACGTCCGCGGTCGTGAGCGCGGGGAGGTCGGCGTGCGCCACGAGGAGCCGCAGGGGACGGCCGTCCACCGCGCCCTCGACCGTGTCCGACGCCGCGATCTCGCGCCCGACGTCGACCGCGGCGTCCAGCCCGGGCCGGTCCGCGGGCTGGAGCACGATGCGCAACCGGTCCGCCTCGTCGGTGAGCAGCGGGAGCCCGTCGGCCTCGGCTGCGTCTGCGGACTCGTCCACCACGACGTCCCGCAGCGCGCGCCACGTGAACCGCGGGTCCGACGTCACCACGACCACGCGCTCGACACCGTCGCTCGCGAGCAGCGTCCGGACGACGTGCCGCGCGAGGACCGCGATGAGCCGGCTGCGCGCCGCGGGGTCCAGGACGTGCGCGAGCCGCGACTTGCCGGACGACCCGTCGCGCAGCGGCACGACCGCGACCACGCGCCCCCGGCGGGCGTGACCGTCCGGGCGAGCACCGCCGTCGGGCACCACGAGGTCACCCACGAGCGACCCCCGCCGACGTGAGGAGCGTGCGCGCGAGGCGCTCGCGGCCTGCCGCTCCTCCCATGACCGTGTCCGTCACGACGACGTCCATCCCGAGCGCCCGCACGTCGTCGGCGAGGTGGCCGTCGTGGTCGTCGATCACCATGACGTCGACCAGCCCGACGTACAGGCGCGCGACGCCGAGCGCGGAGACCTCGTGCCCGAGCGTCGTGAGGATCTGCGCCGCGGGCCCCTTGATCGCGCGGCCGCCGACGATCGGGCTCACCGCGACGCGGCGCGCGGACGTCCCGGCGAGCGCGTCCCGCACGCCCGCGACGCCCAGCACCGGCTCCACCGACAGGAAGGGGTTCGACGGCGCGACCACGACCACGTCGGCGCCGGTCACCGCGTCGAGCACGCCCGGCGCCGGGCGCGCCGCCTCGATGCCGTCGTAGACGAGGCCCAGGACGTCGTCCGCGTGCCGGCGGCCCACGAAGTACTCCTGGAACCCGAGGCGGCCCGCAGCGGTGTCGACGAGCGTCGCGACGCGGTCGTCGCTCACGGGCAGGACGCGCGCCCGGACGCCGAGCGCGGACGTGAGCTGCGCGGTCACGTCGGTCAGCGACGACCCCCCGCGCAGCCGGGCCGTCCTGACGACGTGCGTCGCGAGGTCGCGGTCCCCGAGCGTGAACCACGTGTCCTCGCCCAGCCGGCCCATCGCCTCCAGCGTCGCGTACGTCTCGCCGACGACCCCCCACCCGCGCTCCTCGTCCGCGAGCCCGGCGAGCGTGTACGTCACGGTGTCGAGGTCGGGCGAGATCCACAGCCCGTGCAGCTCGACGTCGTCCGCGACGTTGACGACGACCGTGAGGTCGGCTCCGGCGAGGTCCAGACCGTGCGCGAGGCGCGCCCCGCCGACCCCGCCCGCGAGCACGGTCACGCGGTCGGTGCGGTGTTCTGCTGTCACGACGACGAGCCTACGTCGGGGCCCGGGAGTCCCGGCGCGGACCGGCGCGGTTCGCGGCCCGCCGCCGTGCCACGATGGGGTCATGGCCGTCTTCGCCTTCTCCGTCGCCCCGCTCGGTGCCGGCGAGTCCGTCGCGGACTCCGTCGCCGAGGCCGTCCGCATCGTCCGCGAGTCGGGCCTGCCCAACCGCACCACGGCGATGTTCACCGAGATCGAGGGTGACTGGGACGCGGTCATGCCCGTGATCCAGCGCGCCACGGAGGCCGTCGGCGCGGGCGGGCACCGGGTCTCGCTCGTCATCAAGGCCGACATCCGCCCGGGCCGCACGGGCGAGCTCACGGGGAAGGTCGAACGGGTCGAGGAGCGGCTCGCGGCCGAGTCGGAGGAGACCGGGCACGCCTGACCTGCGGCGCCGCGCGAAACCGCCGCACGTCCCCGGGCGGCCCGCGGGCGCGTTCCCGTGGAGGACGGTTCGACCGGTTCGCGGGACTTGACCGGCGACGTAGGCTATGGCGCAAACGCCCCCGCCCAGGTCGCGTTCCGCTGCCGCAGGAGATCTCCCGATGCCCCTCTTCGAGGTGGACGCCGAGCGTCCCGTACTGGTCCAGCCGCCCCAACCGGCAGGAGCCTTCGGGACGGACGCGCAGCGGGTCGTGGACGGCAACATCGAGGGGCTGCTGGGCGAGCAGATCTTCCCCGTGGCGCAGGGCACGTCCGCCGACGAGCCCCACCTCCTCGCGCTCGACGCCGCGGGTCTCCCGGTCGTCATCGAGGTCACCGCGGAGCTCACGGAAGACGCCCTCACCGCGGCGCTCAACCACGCCGGCCGGGCCGGTCGCCTCACGCGCGCCGAGCTCGCCGGACGCTACACGGGCGGTGCCTCGCGGTTCCAGCAGGACGTCGCCGCGTTCTACGACAACGTCCCGCTCACGCGCTCGCAGGCGACCGCCCGAGCGACCGGCGCCCGCCTCATCGTCATCTGCTCCAGCGCCGCGCCGGGCATCCAGGACGCGCTCGACTTCCTGCGGCAGCCCGGGTCGCCGGTCTCCGTGCTGCGTCTCGGCGTCGTGCACGGCGCGGACGGCCGTCGCTTCGTCGACGTGTCCCCGCTCGCCATGACGCGCGACAACCCCGCACCACCCGCGGCGCCCGAGCCCCACCGGGGCCGCGCCGTCGCCCCCGGATCCGACTTCGCGGACGGCGTCGCCGTGGGCCGAGCCCTGACCGGCAAGTTTCCCGTGGTGACGCGGCAGGCGGCCAGGTCCCGCGCCGAGCGGCGCCGGGCGGCCGAGCTCGAGCCCCGCGCGGCCGCCGGCGTCGTGCCGACCGCGGCGGACGAGACCGGCCCGCTCGCCCCGGTCGACACGACGGCCGAGCCGTCGCGCGCCGAGCCCCCGGTCCTCGACTTCGTGCCGCTGGACGACCCGCTCACCGCGCGGACCGTGCCCGAGCCTGCCTCCGCCGGCTGGGCCGACCGCCGACCCGTGGAGGCCGGCGACGACGCCCCGACGCCGCGGACGTCGATCCTCACGCGCGAGTCCATCCGCACGCGCGAGTCGATCCGGACCCGCGAGTCGTACCTCACGCACGAGTACGGCGAGCAGCGCAGCCCGTCGCGCGAGCAGCCGTACGACCCGCTGTCCTACCGCCCGCCCGTCGACCTCGAGCCGGTGCCCGCGCCCGTGAGCCGCGACGTCGTCCCCGTGCCGCCCCCGCCCTCCGCGGACCTGCCGCTCGGCCCGGACGACGACCCCGACCTCGTCGCGCTCGCGCGCGCGTTCGGCGCGCCGCGCCAGCTCGTCTGGGCACGCCCGCGCCGTGGCCAGCGCTTCGAGGCCGTGCTCCAGCCCGACGGCTACATCGAGCTGTCCGACGGCGCGCGCTTCCGCCACCCGGACCTCGCCGCCGTCGCGGCGTCGGGCACTCACACGGCCGACGGCTGGAGCGTCTGGCGCCTCGGCGCCGAGGACGGCCCCACCCTCACCGACGCGTTCCGCGAGCACCACGCCTGATCCTGCCGCCGGAGCCGCCACGCGCGCGGTGACCGCAGCACGTCGACGACCGGAGGCAGGAGTGATCGGGTTCCTGCACACGGCGCAGGTCCACGTCGCGACGTTCGGTGCGCTCGTCGACGAGGTCGCGCCGGGGGAGGGGCACATGCACCGGGTGGACGCGCCGCTCCTGGACGACGCCCGCGCGGGGGAGCCGGTCGCGGGTCGGGTGCGGGCTCACGTGGAGGCGCTCGTCGCGGCGGGCGCGTCGGTCGTGGTGTGCACGTGCTCGACGCTCGGGCCGGTCGCGGAGAAGGTCGGCGGGCTCGGTGCGCCGGTGGTGCGCGTGGACAGGCCGCTGGCCGAGGCGGCGGTGCGGGACGGCGGCCGGGTCGCCGTCGTCGTGGCGCTCGCCTCGACGCTCGGCCCGACGACGGAGCTCCTCACCGGCGCGGCCCGGCGCGCAGGGACGACCGTCGCGCTCGACCCCGTCGTCTGCGCGGGAGCATGGGCGGCCTTCGAGGCCGGCGACCTGGACGCGTACCACGGGGGCGTCGCGGACGTGGCGAGGGACGCCGTCGGGCGGCGTGGAGCGGACGTCGTCGTGCTCGCGCAGGCCAGCATGGCGCCGGCGGCGGGGCTGCTGGCCGACCTCCCGGTCCCCGTGCTGACGAGCCCGCGCAGCGCGGTGGCCCGGGCCGTGGAGCTGGCCCGGGCCTGACGCGAGCAGGCGGTCAGTCGGTCGAGCGCACCATGGTGCGGATCCCGACGGCGAGCCCGACGGCGGCCGTCACGACGGCGGCGACCCAGCCCCACGCGACGGCCGACGCCGTGAGGTCGCCGGCGAACAGGGCGCGCTCGGCGTCGACCACGTAGCGCAGCGGGTTGACGTCGGACGCGACCTGCATCCAGCGGGGCCCGGTCTCCAGCGGCAGGAGCATGCCGGACAGGATCATGAGCGGGAAGATCAGCGTCTGCTGCACGACCCAGAACATCCAGTCCTGCTTGCGCACGGCGAGCGCGAGGGCGTAGCTCAGCGACCCGATCCCGACGCCGAACACGGCGAGCAGCGCGAGCCCGACGAGGGCGCCGGCGGGGTGGAGCTCGAACCCGAACGGGAGCATGACGAGCACCACGACGACCGACTGCGCGACGATCGGCACCATCTCCTTGAGCGCGCGGCCCACGAGGAGCGAGGCCCGCGACAGCGGGGCGACGAGCATGCGCTCGTGCGCTCCCGTCTGGAGCTCGACGAGCAGGTTCGCGCCGGTCGTCGAGGTCCCGAAGAGGGTCGTCATCACGAGGATGGAGGGGACGAACCACTGCCAGACGTTCCCGCCCAGGACCTCCTGGCCGGTCGCCGTGCCGCCGAGCGAGCCGACGAGCAGGGGGCCGAACAGCGCGAGGAAGACGATCGGCTGGACGAGCCCGAAGAGCACGGAGAACGGGTCGTGCGCGACGGGCCTCAGCTCGCGGACGAGGACGATGCCGGTGTCGCGCGCGAACGCGGCGAGGCCGCGGCGCGGCGTCCGTGCGCCGGCGGGTGCCGGGTGCGGGGCGACGGCGGTGGGGGTGAGGTCGACGGTGCTCATGCTGCGGTCCTCTCGGTGGGGCGGGTGCCCTCGGCGGGGGCGTCGGTCGTGGGCGTGGCGCCCGCCTCGCGCAGGCTGCGGCCGGTGAGGGCGAGGAAGACGTCGTCGAGCGTGGGCCGGTGCACCTGCGCGGTCTCGACGGCGATGCCGTCGGCGTCGGCGGCGCGCAGCAGGCGGGGCAGGTAGGCGTCGCCGCGCTCGGCGCGCACCTCGAGCGTGGGCGCGGAGTGGTGCCCGACCGCGGGGACGTCGTCGGGCGTGCGGGTCGCCTCGCGGAAGCCCTCGACGCGGCGGGCGAGCTCGGTGAGCCGCGCGGCGTCGTCGTGCCCGCGCGCGGGAGCGAGCGTGACGAGGACGCGGTCCCCGGCGAGGTTCGCCTTGAGGTTCTCGGCGGTGTCGTCGGCGATGACCTGGCCGTGGTCGACGACGACGACGCGCTCGGCCATGGTGTCGGCCTCGTCGAGGTAGTGCGTCGTGAGGACGATCGTCATGGGCTCGCCCGTGGCCGCGAGCG
>JAQSXO010000081.1 GCA_029256625.1 Cellulosimicrobium sp.
GCAGGTCGTCGAGGTCGAGGTCGTCGACGAGGACCACGTGCCGTCCGGCCGCGCCTGGGACCCGGTGCCGGTACCGCCCCCGACGTACACGATGAAGCCCACGGCGCCGCGCCGCGAGCCCGCGCCGCTCACGGACGACGACGTCGTCTCGCCCGCCCGGGCGGGCACCGCGCCCGCTCCGGCCGCCGCGGTCGAGGTCGTCGTGGACGTGCCGTCCGGCGCGCCTGAGCCCGCCGCGGGCGACGAGCGCAAGCCGTCGACCGAGACGCTGGGCCTCGACCTCAACGAGATCCTCGCCCGGCGTCGGGCCGCGGGGCAGTAGCTCCCCCCGGGGGTGGCCGGTTTGGTAGACCCCGCCCCCGGGGTGCTAGTCTGTTCCTCGCTTGAGGGGCTATGGCGCAGTTGGTAGCGCGTCTCGTTCGCAATGAGAAGGTCGGGGGTTCGAATCCCCCTAGCTCCACCCTCGAAAGGGCCGCTGACACGTGTCAGCGGCCCTTTCCGCTGCTCGGGGCTCGTGTCAGTCCCACCAGAACAGCCAGCTGTGGGAACCGACGAGCGCGCGGGCGTACTCGTCGAACGTGTCGTGGACACCCTGCCAGACGTTGTCGGGGCAGACGGCGAAGTGCTCGACGGCGAGAGCGCGGGCGTGCTCCAGGTCCCGGGGCGGTCGCGCGACGGAGACCAGCAACGTGTCGGTCCCGACGCCGACGACCCGGGCGCCGAAGCGCTCGGCCCAGGAGCGCAGGACCGCAGAGACGAGCTCGGTGTCGTTCGTGTGGTTGCAGGGCCCGTCCCAGCCGGCGAGGGTCAGGGCACCTGCGCCGTCGGGCGCGGGAACCAGGCCGAGCCTCCACCGTCGAGGTCGGCCGTGGGGATCGACGCCGTCCTGCAGGTGACGGGCGAAGGCTTCCGCGAGCGCCTCCGGGTCCTCTCCGTCCTGCCCCGGTCGGGCGAGGCCGGGCCACGGGCCCGTCGGCTCTCCTTGCGGCTCGTCCTCGTCGGCCCCGGCGTCGTCCTGGAGGTCGTCCCAGAGGGACCGGAGCGCCGACTCCGGGTCGACAGCGTCGAGCACTTCTGCGGCCTCAGGGAAGGACCACCGGCCGACCCAGGCGTTGGGGAGGTCGTCGTCGTGCTCCAGGAGGAGAGGGACGAGGCCGGTCTGCGCGTGGGCGCCACGCAGACGCGCCCAGAGATCCGCGGCGTCGTGGACGGGTGCGTCCGAGACCCAGAGCAGCGCCGTGCCCTCGAGCCCGGGCGGCGTCCAGTCGCCTGCGTCGGCGAGGACGAGGCGGCCGGGCGGGAGCCCGTCGGGCAGCGAGGGGAAGCCGGTCGGTGACATGACGCGCAACGTACGACGTCCCACCGACAGGAAGGCGCGACTCTATGCTGGCCGCGTGGCCCTCACCGAGCTCGTCCCCGTCCCCGGCGGGACGTTCCGCATGGGTTCCGACCGCCACTACCCCGAGGAGGGGCCGGCGCACGACCGGGAGGTCGAGCCGTTCCTGCTCGAGCGGCACGCGGTGACGAACGCGCAGTACGCGGCGTTCGTCGCGGACACCGGCTACGTGACCGTCGCGGAGCGCGCGCTCGACCCGGCCGACTTCCCGGGGGCCGATCCGGCGGACCTGGTGCCCGGGGGGCTCGTGTTCACCCCGACGACAGGTCCGGTCGACCTGCGCGACTGGCGGCAGTGGTGGCGGTGGCAGCCGGGGGCGTCGTGGCGCTCGCCGCAGGGGCCGGGCTCCGACGTCGACGACCGCCCGGACCACCCGGTGGTGCTCGTCGCGTTCGAGGACGCGTCGGCCTACGCGGCGTGGGCGGGGCGGCGCCTGCCGACGGAGGTCGAGTGGGAGCGCGCCGCGCGCGGCGGGCTGGAGGGGGCCGAGTTCGCGTGGGGCGACGAGCTCGCGCCGGGCGGTCGCCAGATGGCGAACACGTGGCTGGGCCGGTTCCCGTACCTCAACGAGGGGTGGGGCGGCACGTCGCCCGTCGGCTCCTACGAGCCGAACGCGTACGGGCTGGTGGACCTGGTGGGGAACACGTGGGAGTGGACGGTCGACACGTTCACCCCCCGTCACGTCGTCCCGGGCACGCGCGGGCCGGACGCCGGCGCGCGGCCGAACCTCCTGGCCCCGACGACGTCGCCGCAGGTCATGCGGGTCACCAAGGGCGGCTCGCACCTGTGCGCGCCCGAGTACTGCCGCCGGTACCGGCCCGCGGCCCGGTCACCGCAGTCGGACGACAGCGCGACGACCCACCTCGGGTTCCGCTGCGCCGCCGACGCCGGCTGACGGACGACGAAGGCCCCCGCCGGACGGCGGGGGCCTTCGTCACGTGCGCGACGCTCGGATCGCGGCGGGTAGCCGTCAGCCCGGGCAGGTGTACTCGATGCCGTTCTCGTAGTGCGTACCCGGGCCGAGCTCCTCGCACTTCTCGGCCACCGCGCCGATGCCGATGCCGAGCACGATGCCGACGACGATCGAGATCACCAGCACGACGGCGCCGACGATGATGCCCGCGAGGGCGACGCCGTTCTTGTAGCCGGCCTTCTTCGACTTGTTGAAGGCGACGATGCTGAGGATCAGGCCCACGATCGAGAGGCAGCCGAGGAACGACAGGACGAGGCCGACGATGCCCAACGTCTTGCCGGGGTCCTGAGCCGGGGCGGAGTAGCCGGGGGTGCCCTGGGGGGCCCCGTACTGCGGGGACTGCGGCGCGCCGTACTGGGGCGCCTGCGGGGCGCCGTACTGTGGGGCCTGCGGCGGCTGCTGGGACTGGCCGGGCTGCGGAGCGCCGTACGCGGGCGGTCCGGACGGCGTCCCGCCGGGCTGCGGGGTCTGGTCGGGCTGGTCGGGGGTCGACATGCGATCTCCTCGGCGGTGGGTCAGGGCCCGGCCAGTATGCCGGTCGAGGCCGCCCGGCGTCCCGACCGCACGCGGCGCGTCCGGAAAGCGGGTCGGTGACCCTCGCCTCGTCCACCCGACGGGCCGACCGTCACGACTCCCTCACATCCGTCGGTCTGCGGGGCG
Organism: Cellulosimicrobium sp.; assembly: GCA_029256625.1. Taxonomy (GTDB): domain Bacteria; phylum Actinomycetota; class Actinomycetes; order Actinomycetales; family Cellulomonadaceae; genus Cellulosimicrobium. The sequence continues at coordinate 3,030 of JAQSXO010000081.1, forward strand.
CGCGGGGTGCGCGATGATGGGGTCGTGAACTCTCGGAAGGTCCGATTCGTCCCTCTCGCCCTCCCCGTCGTCCTCAGCCTCGGTGCCGTCGCGGCACTCGGTGGTTGTGCCGCGGAGACCGCGAAGGCCGACGGACCCTCTTCGGGGCAGACCGGGCTCGTCGCGCGCGCGGCGGAACCGAGCGACAGGGTCCTCGTGCTGGACTCGACCGACCCCGCGGAGCTCGCGCTGACGAGCAGCCAGGCGTTCTTCACGTCGGCGCCCGTCGTCGTCCTCGCCGTCGCGGACGACGAGGCGGCGCGCGCGACCGCCGGCGCGGCGGCCGTCGAGCTCGCCGCGCCCGTGCTCCTGGTCGGCGGGGCCATCTCCGACGGGGGGCTGCGCACGGAGCTCGCCCGGCTCGGCACCGTCGCCGTCGTGGAGGTCGGCGAGGCCGACGCGCCCCCCGGGCAGCAGGACACGGGCGAGACCCCCGAACGGGCGACGCTGGGCGACGTCGAGGGCGTCGAACGCGTGCTGCTCGACGTCGGAGCGCTCGTTGACGACGGGACGCTCGACCCGCACGACCTCGACGACGTCCGCGCGGCGCTCCCCGAGCGGGGCGAGCCGGAGACGCTGACCGAGGTCCTCGCCCTCACCGAGCCCGGGGGCCTCGACGCGCCCGGGGGGCCGCAGGCCGCGGCGATCGCGACCGCCCGCGCCGCCGGGGCCGTGCCGCTCGAGGTGCCGCAGGGCGACCCGCGCTCCTCCGCCGAGGTCGTCGACGCGCTCGCGGCGGCGAAGGCGCTCGCGGTCGTGGGCATCGGTGAGAGCTTCGGGTCCGCGGACGACCTCGCGTGGCGGCTGCGCACGGCCGAGGCGGGGGAGCTGCTCCCGGGCGGTTCGCAGCTCGTGCTCGCCGACGGCGTGCGGTACGTCGCGGTCGAGGCGGACGCCGTGACGTCGGGCCTCGTCGCGGTGGGGGAGCGCGCGGTGTCCGACGCCGTCTCCCGCGCGCAGGACGCGGCGGCGTCGTACGCGGAGGCCGCGCCGGAGGAGACCGTGGTCCCGGTCCTCGAGGTCCCGGCGACCCGGGCGTCGTCGAGCGCCGGCGAGGACCGGGACTACTCGACGGAGATCCCGGCCGAGGAGCTGCTGCCGCTCGTGGACGCCGCGAGCGCGGCGGGCGTGGTGGTCGTGCTGCGCCTCGAGCCGGGCCGGGCGTCGTTCGACGAGCAGGTCGCCGAGTACGCGGACGTCCTCGCCCGCCCGACCGTGGGCGTCGCCCTCGACGTCGACGCGCGCCGCGTCGGTGACGGTGCCCCGACCGGCACGGTGGACGCGGCCGAGCTCGGCGCGGCGATCGACGCGGTCGGCGAGGTCGTGCGCGCGGAGGCGCTCCCGCAGAAGCTCGTCGTGCTGCAGCGCTCGGACGCGGAGGCGATCCGGGGGGCGTCCGACCTCGACCTGGGGTCGGGGGAGGCGGCCGTGGTCGTGCAGTCCACCTCGGGTGACGGCTACGGCGCCCGCGTGCGGGACTGGGGGCTGCTCCTCGACGGCCTGCCGCAGGGCGTGGCCGGCGGCTGGACGACCGGTTCGTCGGACCCGGCCCGTGACGTCGAGGGCGTGCTCTCGCTCGACCCGAGCCCGCGGTACATCGCGTCCTCGCGCTAGGCCGGGGGCGGTTGGCCGCGCCCCGGGCGGCGGGTTAGGGTGTGTCGCTCGCAAAAGCCGAATCGATTCGATCCCAGCCAGACGACGAGGTACCCGATGGTCTCGGTCATCCCCCAGCCCCTACAGGTCGAGCCCGGGACGGGCCACGTCCCCGTCGCCACGCTGGAGGTCCACGCTCTCGGGCTCGAGCCGACGGCCCCGTGGCTCGCGGACCTGGCCGCCCGGCTCCTGAGCTCGGTCGACGGCGTCGCCGCGACGCACGACGACCCCGCGTCCGAGGACGCGCCGTCCGGGGCGACCGCGCTCGTGCTCCGGCTCGACGCGCACGCGGGCCCCGTGGGCTCGACGAGCCCGGAGCGGTACAGCCTCGTCGTGGACGACGGCGGCGTGACCGCGACCGCCGCCGAGCCTGTCGGCCTGCTCCACGCGGTGCAGACGCTGCGGCAGCTGGTCGAGGCGCCCCGCTCGGGTGACGATCCCGCGCGGGTGTCCCACGTCGTCGTGCACGACGCTCCCCGCTACCCCTGGCGCGGCCTGTCCGTGGACGTCGCGCGGACGTTCTTCGGCCTCGACGCGCTGCGCGCCGTGATCGACGTCGCGGCGGCGTACAAGCTCAACGTGCTCCATCTGCACCTCACGGACGACCAGGGCTGGCGCATCGAGTCGCCGTCCCGCCCCGAGCTCGCGAAGCTCTCCTCGGGGAGCGACACGTCCGGCGGGAAGGGCGGGCACCTGTCCCTCGCCGACTTCCGCGCGCTGCAGGACCACGCGGCGGAGCGCTTCGTGCGGGTCGTGCCGGAGATCGACGTCCCGGGGCACATCAACGCGGCGACGCACGTCTACGGCGACCTCATGCCCGACGGCGTCGCGACCGACGCCTACTCGGGCATCGAGGTCGGTTTCTCGCGCCTCACGCTCGACCTGCCAGCGACCGAGCCGTTCCTGCGCGACGTGTTCACTGACCTGGCGCACGCGACCGACGGCGAGCACGTGCACCTCGGCGGCGACGAGGTGCTGAAGATGGAGCCCGCGGAGTACGCGCGGTTCGTCGAGCTGTGCGAGCGCCTGATCCTCGAGGCCGGCAAGAAGCCGGTCGCGTGGCAGGAGGCCGCCAAGGCGCCGCTGCGCCCGGGCACGATCGTGCAGTACTGGGACACGCACCCGATGGACCTGACGTACCTGGTCGACGCCGCGAAGGCCGGGGCGCGCATCATCCTGTCGCCCGCGAACCGCGTCTACCTCGACATGAAGTACACGGCCGACTTCGGCCTCGGCCAGGAGTGGGCGGGGCTCGTCGAGGTGCGCGACTCCTACGACTGGGAGCCCGAGGAGGTCGTGCCCGGCCTGCCGGTCGACACGATCGAGGGCGTCGAGGCGGCGGTGTGGACGGAACGCATCCCGACGCGCGACGCGCTCTTCACGATGCTCCTGCCGCGCCTGAGCGCCGTCGCGGAGGTCGGATGGAGCGCCCCGGAGCGCAAGGACTGGGACGACTACCGCCGTCGCGTCGCCCGCGAGGCGCACGCCTGGCGCCGCGCGGGGATCGCCTTCCACGAGTCTGCGCAGGTCGACTGGTGACCCGTCAGATCCAGGTGGGCAGCCACATGTGCAGGCGCCAGAACCAGTAGGGCACCTGCCACGCCGTCCAGATCGGGTAGAAGAACACGCTGACGGCGCCGATCGTCGTGAGCAGGACCGTGAGCCCCACCCGCACGCGCGCCCGCGCGACCGGACGGTGCTCGGTGCGTTCGAGCGCGAGCGTCATCGCGTAGACGAGCGTGAGCACGACCCACGGCGTGAAGACGATCGAGTAGAACGTGAAGATGGTCCGCTCGGCGTAGAGGAACCACGGCGCCCACCCGGCGACGATGCCGCTGAGCACGGCGAGCGCCCGCCAGTCCTTGAGCCGGACGAGCGCGTACAGCGCGACGAGGACCGCGAGCGCCGCCGTCCACCACAGGACGGGGTTGCCGAGCGACGTGATCGCGCGGGCGCACCGCTCGACCTCGCACCCCGCCTCGCCGGGGTCGTAGGAGCGCCAGTAGAACGACGTCGGGCGCCACTGGAGGATCCACCCGAGCGGGTGGGCCTCGTAGGTGTGCTCGGACGTGAGCCCGTTGTGGAAGTCCCACATCTTGAGGTGGTACTCCCACAGCGACCGCAGCCCGGGCGGGAGCCACGGGACGCCCTCGCCGGGGTGGTCGAGCGCCCACTGGCGCATGTACGCCCCGGGGCTCCGGAACCACGAGGTCCACGACGCGAGGTAGGCGAGCGCCGCCGTCGGGAGCATGACGAGCGCGGCCGGGACCGCGTCGCGCACGAGCGCGTCCTCCCACCAGCGGCCGACGCCCGCGGTGCGGCGCGCCGTCGCGTCCCACAGCACCGACACGACGGCGAGGACGGCGAGGAAGTACAGCCCCGACCACTTGACCCCGCACGCGAGGCCCAGCGCGACGGCCGCTGCGAAGCGCCACCACCGCCACCCGAGCCCGGGCCCGTAGCGTCCGATCGTCCCGCCCGCGTCGAGGATCGCCCCGCAGCGCTCCGCGAGCCGCCGTCGCGCCTGCTCGCGGTCGAGGAGCAGGCACCCGAACGCGACGAGCACCCAGACCATGAGCATGTTGTCGAGCAGACCCGTGCGGGAGTGCACGATCGCCTCGCCGTCCACGGCCATGAGCGCGCCCGCGACGATCCCCATCGCCGTCGAGGCGAACAGGCGCCGCGCGATCCTCGCCACGAGCACGACGGCGACCACCCCGACGAGCGCGGACGCGATGCGCCACGACCACGGGTTCTCGGCGCCGCCGAACGCCCGCATGCCGAGCGCGATCATCCACTTGCCGAGCGGGGGGTGGACCACGTAGTCGGCCGTCGGGAGGAAGGAGTTCACGTCCCCTGCCTCGAACGCCGGGTTCGGCTCCTCGGGCCAGTCGGCCTCGTACCCGACCTGGAGCAGCGTCCACGCCTGCTTGACGTAGTACGTCTCGTCGAACACGAGCGTGCCCGGGCGGCCGAGGTTCCACAGCCGCAGCACCGCCGCGACGGCGGCGACGATCGCGACCCCGAGCCACCCCCACAGCCGGTCGTGCGCGGTCGCCCCCAGCGCCAGGCGGCGCGGCCCGAGCAGCGCGAGCAGGAGGCGCTCGCGGTGGGTCAGGTCGGACGCGGCGTCGTGGTGAGGGCCCGCGGGCTCGTCGGCCCGCTCGCCCGGCGACCCGTCCGGCGGGTCGGACGCCTCGGCGTCGGGCGGCGGTCGGGTCCCGGCGTCGTCCGAGCGGTCGTCGGAGGCGTCGGACGCGGGCCGGGGCCCAGGGTGCGCGTCGGCGGGCGGCTGGGACACGCTGGACATCGTAGGGGCACACGGGTGTGGAACCCTGGGAACCATGCCCTCCTCGACCGACGTGCCCGACGCCGACCGGCCCACGACCCCGCGGGAGGCCGGGCACCTGGTGCTCGGCGGCACCCCGATCGGCAACGCGGAGGACGCGAGCCCGCGGCTGCGGCGGCTGCTCGCCGAGGCGGACGTCGTCGCGGCGGAGGACACGCGCCGCCTGCACGCGCTCGCGGGCCGGCTGGGGGTGCAGGTCGGCGGACGCGTCGTCAGCTTCCACGAGCACAACGAGTCCGACCGGGCGGACGACCTGCTCGACGTCGTCGACGGGGGCGGGACGGTGCTCGTCGTGTCCGACGCGGGCATGCCGAGCGTGTCCGACCCCGGCTTCCGCGTCGTCGCGCGCGCCGTCGAGCGCGAGATCCCGGTCACGACGGCGCCCGGGCCGAGCGCCGTCCTCACCGCCCTCGCGCTCTCTGGGCTCCCGACGGACCGCTTCTGCTTCGAGGGCTTCCTGCCGCGCAAGGCGGGCGACCGGTCGCGCGCGCTGGCCGGGCTCGCCGACGAGCCGCGCACGCTCGTGTTCTTCGAGGCGCCGCACCGCGTCGCCGAGACGCTCGCCGCGATGGCCGAGGCGTTCGGCGCGGACCGCCCGGCCGCCGTCGCGCGCGAGCTCACCAAGACCTACGAGGAGGTGCTGCGCGGGACCCTCGGCGAGCTCGCGGAGCGCGCCGCCGGGGAGCAGCTCCGGGGGGAGATCTGCGTCGTCGTGGGCGGGGCGCCGCCGCGCGGCCCCGTGCCGCTCGCCGAGCTCGTGCCGCACGTCCTCGCGCGCGTCGACGGCGGGGAGCGGCTCAAGGACGTCGTCGCGGACGTCGCCCAGGACGCCGGCGTGCCCAAGCGCGACCTCTACGCCGCGGCCCTGGAGGCGCGCCGCCGCTGACCGACCGCCAGCGCCGCCGGCGCCGTCAGCGCCCGACGGCGGTGCTCGGCTCGAGCGCGACCCCCGCCGCGGCGAGCTCCTCGCGCGCCGCGGCGCCCAGCTCGGGCGTGACCGGCACGGTGAGGTCGGTGAGGACCCGGGTGGCGAGCCCGAGCGCGTGCGCGTCGAGCGCCGTCGCGCGCACGCAGTGCGACTCGGCGATGCCGACGACGTCGACCGCCTCGATCCCCGCGTCGCGCAGGACGTCCGCGAGCGGTCGGCCGCCGACGTCGACCCCCTCGAACCCGGAGTACGCGGCCTGGTACTCGCCCTTCTTGACCCCGGCGTCGGGCGCGAGGTCGGCGAGCGCCGGGTGCAGCTCGGCGTTCGGGGTGCCCGCGATCCCGTGCGGGGGCCACGTGTCGACGAAGTCGGGCTCGGGGCTCCAGTGCTGGCCCGGGTCGACGTGCCAGTCCTGGGTCGTGACGACGAGGTCGTAGGCGTCGCGGTGGTCGCGCGCGTGGTCGGCGATGCGCTGCGCGACGGCGTTCCCGCCCTCGACCCCGAGCTCCCCGCCCTCGCAGAACGTGGGCTGGACGTCGACGACGATCAGCGCGCGGCGCACCGCGGGAGTGTTCTCGCTCATGCGCCCACTCTGCCACCCGGGACGGGGCCGTGGGGGAGCGCCCGGGCGGAGCACCGGGGACGCCGGGCGCGTCCCGCGCGCGGGTGCGAGAGTGGGAGCAGCCGTGACCCGAGCACCCCGGGAGGACCTGATGAGCGACGACCCGACGCCCGCCACGACCCCTCCGGCGGGAACGCCGGAACGCCCCATCGGGTACTGGCTCAAGCTCGTGGACCGGCTCATCGACGAGAGCTTCGACGGCGTGTTCCAGCACTCGGGGCTCACGCGCCGGCACTGGCAGGTGCTCAACACGATCCGGGACGGCGTGAGCGAGGAGACGAGCGTCGACGGCGTCCTCTCGCC
>JAQSXO010000082.1 GCA_029256625.1 Cellulosimicrobium sp.
GCGCCCCACGACTCGTCGGTGAGGTCCATGCGGACGAGGACGTAGCCGGGGATGCGCACGCGTCGGACGATCTTCTTCTGCGCGTTCTTGATCTCGGCCACCTCCTCCATGGGGACCTCGATCTGGAAGATGTAGTCCTCCATGTTCAGGCTCTGGATGCGGTTCTCCAGGTTGGCCTTCACACGGTTCTCGTAGCCCGCGTAGGAGTGGATGACGTACCAGTCGCCGAGCTGCGAACGCAGCGTGCGCTTGAACTCCGCGACCGGGTCCTCGATGACGTCGCCGTCCTCGTCGACCGGGCGCTCCTCGTCCGACTCCTCGTCGTCCGCGGCGGCCTCGTCGTCCGCGGCGGCCTCGTCGTCCGACGCGACCTCGTCGACCGTCTCGTCAGCCTCGTCGACCGTCTCGTCGGCCTCGTCGACATCGTCAGCCTCGTCGACCGCCGGGGCGTCCGTGGTCTCCTCGACGTCGTCCTGGGCACCCTCGGGCTGCGTCGGGTCGACGTTCTCCGTCTGGTCCAGCGACTCCTGGGACACGAACGAACCTGCTTTCTGACGAACTGCTCGATGACTTCTTCTGGAAGCGCCGACGGCGCCCCGAGGGGCGCCGGCTGCCGTGGGAGGGCCCGGCATGACCGGGCAGGGTGCGCTCGCTAGCCGAAGACCCACATGACGGCCTTGCCGATCCCGAGGTCGAGCACGGTCACGAACGCCATGACCACGACCACGAAGACCAGGACCACCGTCGTGTAGGTGATGAGCTCCGAGCGCGTCGGCGTGACGACCTTGCGGAGCTCGGCGACGACCTGGCGCACGAACAGGGCGATGCGCGCGAAGATGTTGGGCTTCTTGTCCGTGGACGGACGGCCCTTCTTCTTCACCTCGTCGGCGCGTGCGCCGCCTGCACCCACGGCCTCTGACGGCGATTCGCTCACTCGTTCTTCCCCATCGCTCACGTACGGGACCTGCTCGAACCCTCGGTGCGACCCGGTGCCGGGCCGCGCGCGGTTCCCGGGAAGGTCCCACGAGAGCCACGCCGTGCAGGGTAGACAGGACTCGAACCTGCAACCTGCGGTTTTGGAGACCGCTGCGCTACCAATTGCGCCACTACCCTTCGTGCTCGACGACGCCGTACGAGCCCCCGGCCCCGGGACGAATCACGTCTCACGGGCGCGGACCAGCGTGGCGGGCGTCAACCACCGAGGGATCACTGTACGCGACGCGAGGCCCCGGGTCGAACCGCCGTCCACCGATCGGTGGACACGCGGTCCGGACGAACGGCCGTCGCGGGCGACGGTGCCCCGCCGACAGGCTGGTCCCATGACGACGACACCCCCACCCACCGGCCCCGGCGCCGCCGGCCGCGGGTCGACCGGCCCGGCCGTGGACGTGCGCGGCCTGCGCAAGAGCTACGGCGCCAAGCAGGCGGTCGACGGCATCGACCTGCGGGTCGAGCGCGGCGAGATCTTCGCCGTCCTCGGCCCCAACGGCGCCGGCAAGACCACGACCGTCGAGATCCTCGAGGGCTTCCGGCGGCGCGACGCGGGCGAGGTCCGCGTGCTCGGCGAGGACCCGCAGACCGCGGGCCGCGCGTGGCGCTCGCGCATCGGCGTCGTGCTCCAGGACTCGCGGGACCAGGCCGAGCTCACGGTCGCAGAGATCGTCCGCCACTTCGCGACGTTCTACCCCGCGCCGCGCGACCCCGACGAGGTGATCGACGCCGTCGGGCTGCGGGAGAAGGCCAGGACCCGCACACGCCAGCTCTCGGGTGGCCAGCGTCGCCGCCTGGACGTCGCGCTCGGCATCGTCGGGCGCCCGGAGCTGCTGTTCCTCGACGAGCCGACGACCGGCTTCGACCCGCAGGCACGGCGCGCCTTCTGGGCGCTCGTGCGCTCGCTGCGCGAGGACGGCACGACGATCCTGCTCACGACCCACTACCTCGACGAGGCCGCGCACCTGGCCGACCGTGCGGCCGTCGTGCGCGCGGGCCGGGTCGTCGCCCTCGACGCGCCCGACCGCCTCGGCGGCCCGGGCGCGCGCCGGCCCGAGGTCCGCTGGCTGGACGACGGCGCGTGGCGGTCCGAACGCACCGACTCCCCCACCGCGTTCGTCGCCTCCCTCGCCGCACGGCACGCGGGGCCCGACGGCGAGGTCCCCGGCCTGGCCGTGACCCGCCCGAGCCTGGAGGACGTCTACCTCGAGCTCATCGGCGAGCTCGCGGCGGCTCCCGCCGCGGCGCCCTCCCGGGTGGCCGCGACCGACTCCCCCGTCCCGCCCGCCGAGGGCCGCACGCCCGACGGCACGACCGCCGTCGTCCCCGAGGAGGCCCGACCGTGACCACCGCCCCGACCGCTCCGCGCACGACGCGCTCGCCCCGCGCCGTTGCCCTGCCCAGCCCCGGACGCCTGGGGATCGAGCGCACCCGCGCCGAGCTGCGCGCGTTCTTCCGCGAGCGCGACGCCGTGATCTTCATCTTCACGTACCCGCTCATCATGCTCGCGATCTTCGCGACGGTGTTCGACGGGCAGGACCAGGGAACGGCCGGCTACTCGGTGCCGTTCGCGCAGTACTTCCTGCCCGGCATGATCGCGACCGGCGTGATGCTCACGAGCTTCCAGTCCCTCGCGATCTCCATCGCGGTCGAGCGCGACGACGGCTCGCTCAAGCGCCTGCGCTCGACCCCGCTGCCGCCGTCCGCGTACTTCTACGGCAAGGTCGGGCTCGTCCTGCTGACGTCCGTCGTGCAGACCGCGCTGCTCCTGGCGCTCGCCGCGACGGTCTACGACGTCCCCATGCCGTGGGAGATGCCCGACGGCGGCGCGCGCCTCGCGACGTTCGCGTGGGTGTTCGTGCTCGGGTGCGCGTCCGGCGCGGTGTGCGGCGTGGCGTTCTCGTCGCTGCCGCGCTCGGGCAAGTCCGCGACGGCGGTCGTGACGCCGGTCGTGCTCGTCCTGCAGTTCATCTCGGGGGTGTTCTTCGCGTTCTTCGCGCTCCCGTCCTGGATGCAGACCGTCGCGTCGCTGTTCCCCCTCAAGTGGATGGCGCAGGGCATGCGCTCGGTGTTCCTCCCCGAGCAGGCGGCGGCCCTCGAGCCGTCCGGGTCGTGGCAGCACGGCGCGACCGCTGCTGTACTGGTCGCATGGCTGGTCGTGGGGCTCGTGGTCGGTGCGCGCTCGTTCCGGTGGCGGCGCCGTGACGACGGCTGAGACGCCGTCGCCGGGCGGGGCGGTCGCGGGGGTGGTCGACGGGACGTCCGCCGACGCCGCGACCGCCCAGCTCGACGGCACGTGGGAGCGCGACGTGCGCTGGTGGGACGTGGCGTTCTACGTCATCGTCGTGCTCAGCGCGCTCGCGCTGCTCGCGGCGGGCGTCAGCGGGAGGGCGCTGCTCGTCTCCCTGGCGGCGGTCGCGACGATCCTCGTGACCTACCTCGCCTGGGGGCGCCGGGCGGCGCGCACCCGCGACCAGGTGCCGGCCCACGTCTACCTCGTCGTCGCGATCGCGTGCACGCTCGTCGTCGTCGGGCAGGACGCGCTCGGCACGCTCCTGCTCTTCGCGGTGTTCACGCAGATCTGGATGCTCTCGGAGCACCTGTGGGCCCAGGTCGTGCTGTGCGTCGCGCTCGCGGCCGGCACCGCGCTCGCGCTCGCGTTCGACCCGCAGACGGGGCGGGTCGAGCCCGAGGAGCTCGCGAGCGCCGCGCCCCAGATGGGCGTCGCCCTGGCGTTCGCGCTGAGCCTCGGCCTGTGGACCGCGCACACGCTGCGGCAGTCGGAGCGCCACGCGCGGCTCGTCGACGAGCTGCGCGCCACCCAGGCCGAGCTCGGACGGGCCTCGCACGAGGCGGGGGTGCTCGCCGAGCGCGAGCGCGTCGCCCAGGAGATCCACGACACGCTCGCCCAGGGGTTCACGAGCGTGGTGATGCTCGCCCAGGCCGCGAGCGCCGACCTCGACCGGGACGCTCCGGACGCGGCGCGCGAACGCCTGGCCCTCGTGGAGTCGACGGCGCGGGACAACCTCGCGGAGGCTCGCGCGCTCGTCGCCGCCTCGGCCCCGGCGCCGCTCCAGGGCGGCACGCTCCGCGAGGCGCTGCGCCGGCTCGCGGACCGGTTCGCGGAGGAGACGGGGACGCGCGTCGAGCTCACGGCGCCGGAGGCCCCGCGCCTGTCGAGCGCCGAGGACGTCGTGCTGCTGCGCTCCGCCCAGGAGGCGCTCACGAACGTGCGGCGCCACGCGGAGGCGTCGGCCGTGCGCGTGGACCTCCGGCAGGACCGCGCGGGGACGGTGCTCGAGGTGACCGACGACGGGCGCGGCCTGCCTGCCGACGCGTCCGGGTTCACCGAGGGTTACGGGCTGCGGGGCATGCGGGAGCGCGTCGCCGCGGAGGGCGGGAGCCTCGAGGTCGGGCCGGGCCCGGGCGGCGGGACACGCGTCGCGGTCCGTCTGCCCGCCGGCGCGCCACCGGACGGGCCCTCCACGCGCACGATCGCGGTGACGCGGACCGGAGACGCGCGGTGAGCCCCGCCGGAGGCGGCGTCGTCCGCGTGCTCGTCGTGGACGACCACCCCGTCGTGCGCTCGGGGATCACCGGCATGCTCGCCGCCGAGCCCGACCTCGAGGTGGTCGGCGAGGCGGGCGACGGCGAGCAGGCGGTGGCGCTCGCCGTCGAGCTGGCGCCCGACGTCGTGCTCATGGACCTGCGCATGCCCGTGCTCGACGGGGTCGGCGCGACGGCGGCGATCGTCGGCACACCCGGGCGGGGCCCGGGGCGCGGCGGGACGGCGACCGCCCCGCGCGTGGTCGTGCTCACGACGTACGAGACCGACGGGGACATCCTGCGCGCCGTGGAGGCCGGGGCGACCGGCTACCTGCTCAAGGACACGCCGCGCGAGGAGCTCGTCGCGGGGGTGCGCGCCGCGGCGCGCGGGCAGACCGTGCTCGCGCCGAGCGTCGCGACCCGGCTCGTCACGTCGGTCCGCGGCACGGACCGGCTCACCGACCGGGAGACCGAGGTGCTGCGCCTCGTCGCGCGCGGGCTGTCGAACGCGGCGGTCGGGCAGGAGCTGTTCATCACGGAGGCGACCGTGAAGACGCACCTGCTGCGCGCGTTCGCGAAGCTCGGCGTGGACGACCGGACCGCCGCGGTCACGGTCGCCATGCAGCGCGGGTTCCTCACCGGGACCTGAGCCGACGTCCGACGTGACGGGGCCCGCGCAGGGGGCGGGCCGCCGTCGGGACCCGGCCCGTGCCCGACGGCGGGGGTCCGGTCCGCGTGACAGACTCCCCGTGTGCGAGACCTGGCGACGCTTCCCAAGGCCCACCTGCACCTGCACTTCACCGGGTCGATGCGCCCGGAGACGTTGCGCGACCTCGCCGCGCAGTACGGCGTGCGGCTCCCCCACGCGCTCGTCGACGGCGACCCGCTCCGGCTGCCGCCGACCGAGCGGGGCTGGTTCCGGTTCCAGCGCCTGTACGACGCCGCGCGCGCGTGCGTGCGCTCCGAGGCAGACATGCGGCGCATCGTGCTCGAGGCCGCGCAGGACGACGCGGCCGAGGGGTCGGGCCGGCTCGAGATCCAGGTGGACCCGACGTCGTACGCGCCGTTCGTCGGCGGCATCACCCCCGCGGTCGAGATCGTGCTCGACGCGGCGCGCTCCGCGAGCGCCGCGACGGGGACGGAGGTCGCCGTGGTCGTCGCGGCCTCCCGGATGCGGCACCCGCTCGACGCGCGCACGCTCGCGCGCCTCGCGGCGCAGTACGCGGGCGAGGGGGCCGGCGAGGTCGTGGGGTTCGGCCTGAGCAACGACGAGCGGCGCGGGGACACGGCGGAGTTCGCGCGCGCGTTCGCGATCGCGCGGCGGGCCGGGCTCGCGTCGGTGCCGCACGGCGGCGAGCTGCTCGGGCCGGCGCACGTGCACGAGGTGGTGCGCGAGCTCGTCCCGGACCGCCTCGGCCACGGCGTGCGGTCGGCGGAGGACCGGCGCGTGCTGGACGACGTCGTGGACCGCGGGATCGCGCTCGAGGTCTGCCCGGCCTCCAACGTGTCGCTCGGGGTCTACGAGGACTCCGGGAAGGTCCCGCTCGGGGCGCTCGTCGACGCCGGCGCCCGCGTCGCGCTCGGCGCCGACGACCCGCTCCTCTTCGGGTCGCGGCTCGTCGCGCAGTACGAGACCGCGCGCCACGAGCACGGGTTCTCCGACGACGAGCTCGCGGCGCTCGCGCGCGCGTCGATCCGGGCGAGCCGGGCGTCGTCGGGCACGAGGCAGCGCTTGCTGGCCGGCGTCGACGACTGGCTCGCGGCGGGCTGACCGCGGCGGCGCCCGCCCGGCCGGGGTCGAGCGCACGGGGCGGGGCGGGGCGGGTCGGGTCAGGCGCGCGTCGCGACGACGAAGACGCGGCGGAAGGGCAGGAGCGTGCCGTACCCGCGCTCGGGGTACGCCTCCCGGAGCGCCGCGGCGTACTCGGCGACGAACGCGGCGCGCTCGGCGTCGGGCAGCGCCTGGAGGACGGGACGCGCACCGGTCGCGGAGATCCAGCGCAGGACGGGGTCGGGCCCGTGGAGCACGTGGAGGTAGGTCGTCTCCCACGCGTCGACGGCCCAGCCGAGCCCGGCGAGCCGGTCGAGGTACACCTCCGGGTCGTGCGCGGCAGGTCGGTCGACGCCCGACGTGCGCTCGGCGAACGGCGGGCGGGCGGCGATCTCGCGGAGCAGACGATGGCTCGGGGCGTCGTGGTTGCCCGGCACGGAGAAGGCGAGGGCCCCGGCGGGGGCGACGTGGCCCGCGAGCCGGGCGAGCAGGTCGAGGTGGTCGGGGACCCACTGGAGCGTCGCGTTGCTCACGACGACGTCGGCCGGGGCAGGCGGTGCCCAGGTGCGCACGTCGGCGAGCTCGTACCGGACCCAGGGGGCGGAGGCGTCCCGCCGCGCGCGCTCGACCATGGCGGGCGACGCGTCGACGCCGGTGATCGTCGCCCCGGGCCAGCGCGCGTGCAGCAGCGCGGAGAGGTGGCCCGGGCCGGAGCCGAGGTCCACGACCGTCCGGGCGTCGACGGGTACACGAGCGACGAGGTCGGCGAAGGGGCGGGAGCGCTCGTCGGCGTGGCTGAGGTACAGGGCGGGGTCCCAGTCGCGGGGCATCGGTGCTCCAGTCGTCGGTCGGCCTCTTTCGACATCAACATTCTCGATATCAAGATACATCGCGCCGGCACTTCTCATGTGCGTCTCATCCTGCTCTCGGATACTGGGCTCATGACTCGTCGGACCGTCGCGTGGCTCGTGGGGGCGCTCGTGCTCGTGCTCGGGGGCGCGGCCGCCGCCGGCGCGCTGGCCGCACGACCTCAGGACCGCGAGGTCGGGGGTGCCGTGGTCGTGACGCCCGCACCCACGACCCCCGCCCCGACGACCACCGGCGACCCGTCGCCGACCACCTCTCCCGACGACGACGACGATGACGACGACGACCGCGTGACGCCCGCGCCGCCGTCGAGCGACGACGGGGACGACGACCACGACGACGGGTCGGGCGACGACCACGGCGACGACGGGTCCGACGACGGGGACGACGACCGCAGCGGCTCCGACCAGGGCGACGGATGAGCCCCCCGAAGCGGCGCGCCGGGCTGACCGTCCGCACCCGCATGCTCGCGGCGTTCCTCGGGCTCTCCGCCCTGGCGCTGCTGCTCGCGGGCGGCGCCGCCTGGTTCCTGCAGCGCGGACAGATCGACGCGCGCATCGACGAGAGCCTCACCCGGAGCGCGAACGAGCTCGAGACGCTCGCGGCCTCGGGCGTCAACCCCGTCACGGGAGAGCCGTTCACGTCCGCCGAGGACGTCGTCGTCGCCTCGATCCAGCTCACGGTGCCCGCGCACAACGAGGGCATCCTCGGCCTCCGCGAGGGCCGCACGCCGCTCGTCTCGCAGCAGGACGTGCGGCTGCGGCTCGAGGACGACCCGGAGCTCGTCGCCGCGCTCGCGCCGCTCGTCGCGGGGGACGACGTCGTGCTCCGCTCCCCGCGGACCGCCACGGCGGACTACCGCGCCCTCGTCGCCCCCGTGCAGGCGATCGGCGGCGCGGGGGCGGCGCCCGCGGCGCTCGTGCTCGCCTACGACCGCTCGGCCGAGCACGCCGAGTTCGCACAGGTCTTCCGGACCTACGCCGTCGTCGCGCTCGGCGCGCTCGTGCTCATCGGCGTCGTGGGCTGGGTCGTCGCGGGGCGCCTGCTCCAGCCGATCCGGACTCTCTCGCGCACCGCGCAGCGCATCGGCGACACGGACCTGTCCGCCCGCATCCCCGTGACCGGGAACGACGACCTCTCGGACCTGTCGCGCACCGTGAACGGCATGCTCGACCGGCTCGAGGGGTCGTTCGAGTCGCAGCGACGTCTCATCGACGACGTCGGGCACGAGCTGCGCACACCGCTCACCGTGGTGCGGGGCCACCTCGAGCTCATGGACCCGCGCGACGCCGCCGACGCGTCCGAGACGCGCGACCTCGCGCTCGACGAGCTCGACCGCATGAACCGCCTCGTGGACGACCTCGTGACGCTCGCGACCGCCGGCCGGCCCGACTTCGTCCGCCCCGGCGACACCGACCTCGGCCGCCTCCTCGACGACGTGCACGACAAGGTCCGCACGCTCGGCGACCGCCGCTGGCTCGTCGACGCGCGCGCCGACGTGACGGTGCGCGCCGACGGGCAGCGCCTCACCCAGGCTCTCCTGCAGCTCGCGGCGAACGCGGTGAAGTTCTCGGCGTCCGGGTCCGTCGTCGCGCTCGGCTCGGCGGTGTCCGACGACGGTACGCGCGTGCGCGTGTGGGTCCGCGACGAGGGCGTCGGGATCCCGCCCGAGCAGCAGGAGAGGATCTTCGAGCGCTTCGCCCAGGCGACGACGCCGGGCGCGACCCACCCCGAGGGCGCCGGGCTGGGGCTCGCGATCGTCGCGGCGATCGCCGAGGGGCACGGTGGCCGGGTGCTCGTCGCGTCGACGCCCGGCGTCGGGTCGACGTTCACGCTCGACCTCCCGCGCGTCCCGGTCGCCGCCGCGTCCCCCGACCCGGTCGAGGGGTCGTCCGGCGTTCACGACGCCGCTCCCGGACGACCCGCCGGGCCGCACCCGGTGGCGCCGACCGCGCCGACGGTGCCCAGCGCGCCGTCGGCCGTCACGCCCGCGCTCCCCCCGCGCACGCCCCCGCACAGCTCCCCCGACGGAAGGACCACCCGGTGAGCCAGATCCTCGTCGCGGAGGACGAGACCCGCATCGCGTCGTTCGTCGCCAAGGGTCTGCGCTCGGCGGGCTACGCGAGCACCACCGTCGCGACCGGCCGCGAGGCGTTCGACCTGGCGAGCACGGGCGACTTCGCGCTCCTCGTGCTCGACCTCGGCCTGCCGGACCAGGACGGCTTCACGGTGCTGCGCCGCCTGCGGGAGACGGGCAACGCGATCCCCGTCATCATCCTCACCGCGCGCACGTCGGTCACGGACACCGTCGCCGGGCTCGAGGGCGGCGCGGACGACTACATGGCCAAGCCGTTCCGCTTCGAGGAGCTCCTCGCACGCATCCGGCTGCGCCTGCGCAGCGAGCCCGCGGGCGAGGTCACCGTCCTCACGCACGGCGGTCTGAGCCTCGACCTGCGCACACGCCGCGCGCGCACCGCCGACCGCGAGGTCGACCTCTCGGCGCGCGAGTTCGCGCTCGCCGAGGCGTTCCTGCGCAACCCGGGCCAGGTGCTCAGCCGCGAGCAGCTCCTGTCGCGCGTGTGGGGGTACGACTTCGACCCCGGCTCGAACGTCGTCGACGTCTACGTGCGCTACCTGCGCAACAAGCTCGGCGCCGAGCACTTCGTCACCGTGCGCGGCATGGGCTACCGGCTCGCCGACGCCACCCGCTGACACGCCGAACCCGGGCCTGCGGGTCACG
>JAQSXO010000083.1 GCA_029256625.1 Cellulosimicrobium sp.
GGGACGACGCTCATCGCCAACAACGGGCTCTACCGCACCGGCGGGGCGTTCTGGAACGAGGACCAGGAGTTCGGCGCGATCACGATCTTCCCGCAGACGTACGACATCGTCGGCGTCACCATCCGTGACACGGACATCATCGACTCCACCTATGACGGCATCCAGTTCAAGAACGGCGGCGGGAACATGCCGGACGTGAGGATCACGAACGTGCGGATCGAGAAGTCCAACAACGGCTCCGGCATCCTCGCGATGGCCGGCGCCCGCGGCAACGCGATCCTGTCCGGCGTGACCGTCACGGGCTCGCGCGACGGCGACGTCGTCAAGGAGCCCGGCTCACCGTTCGTCTTCACGGGCCAGTAAGGGGTCGCCGAGCACGAGGTTGGTGTCGCTGTCCGCCGGACATCGACACCAACCTCGTCCCCGGCGGGGAGGAAGGTCGTGCTCGACGGCGGTCACCTCGTGCCGCCGGGGCGCCGGCCTTCGCGCGTCGACCGTCCGCGAGGTCCCGCCCAGGTCCTGCGCCTCAGCGGGGCGGTACGCGGTCGGCGACCGGCTCGGCCGCCGGGGGCACGGTGTCCTCCACGAAGCGGGGACGGCACGCGAACCAGCCGCCCACCACGCCGGGGACGGCGGTGGCGGCAAGCACGAGGAGCGGGACGGACCAGGACCCGGTCGCCTCGCGCAGGAGGCCGAGGCCGATCGGGCCGAAGCACGCCAGGCCGTACCCGATCCCCTGGACGAAGCCCGACACGGCCGAGGCGGACTGCGGCGTCCTGGTCCGCCGGTTGATGAGGGTCATGCAGAGCGGGAACGTGCTCACCCCGATCCCCAGCGCGCACATCCAGAGCACTGTCCCGTCGAGCGGGGACAGGAGCAGGCCCAGGTACCCGGCCACCAGGACGACCGCGCACACGACGACCACGACGAACGGGTTCGCCATCCGCGTGGCCAGGTGCGGGACGACCAGCGCGGCGACCATGCCCCAGGCCGAGTAGAGGGCGACCATGGTGCCGCCGAGCGCCGCGCTGCCGCCGGCGTCGGTGAGCACGGCCGGGACCCACGTGATGATGCCGTAGTTGGACAGCGAGATCGCCGCGAACAGGACCACGAGGCCCCAGACGGTCGACGACCGGCCGATCCGCGGCCTCGCCCCGGACGCGGCGGTCGCCGCGGGCGCGTGGTGGTCCGCGGGCAGCCGGGTCGCCAGGACGAGCCAGACGACGGCGGCCAGCGCCGCGGGTCCCGCCCAGATCCCGACGGAGAACCGCCAGCTGGTCGCCTCGGCGACCGGGACGGCCAGGAGCGGGGCGACGAACTGCCCCGTCTGCATGAGGATCAGGTAGAGCGACGTCCACAGGGCGATGCGGTCGGGGAACCACGCCTTCACCAGAGGGACGATCACGACGTTCGCCGCCCCGATCCCGGCCAGTGCCAGGACGGTCGACGCCACGAGCCAGGTGGTCGTCGGGGAGACGGCGCGCAGGACGAGCGAGAGCGCCGTCAGTCCGAGCGCGACGGTGGCGGTGCGCTCAAGCCCGAACCGGCGCGTCACCACCGGGGCGAGGAACCCGAAGAGGCCGAACGACACCGCGGGCACGGTGCCGAGCAGGCCGGCGACCGCCACCCCGTAGCCGAGGTCGGCGCCGATGGTCTCCAGCAGCGGGGTGAACCCCGTGACGGCCGTCCGGAGGTTGATCGCCGTCAGCGCGACGGCGAGCCCGGCCCACAGGGTGAGGCGGACACGCCCTGCGGGGACACGGGTAGGGGAGAGTGTGGCCATGTCAAGCTCCGCTGTGAGGTCGGCCGACGATAGGATCATGGGATGAATCCTGAGCAGTCTGACACGCGCGAGCCGCTGCGTCGAGTAGGACTCATCGACCAGGCGGCGGCACGGTTCCGCGACGAGGTGGTCTCCGGGCGCTGGCCGGTCGGCGAGCGCATCCCGACCGAGGTCGCCCTGGTGGCCGAGTTCGGCATCGGGCGGAACACGGTCCGCGAGGCGCTCCAGTCGCTGGTGCACGCCGGCCTGCTGCGCCGCGAGCAGGGTCGCGGCACGTTCGTCATCTCCCGCTCCGAGCTGACGGGCACCCTCGAGCGGCAGCTCGCCGGCGGCACCCGCCGCCACTACCTGGAGCTGCGCCTCGCCCTGGACAGCACCGCGGCGTCGCTCGCCGCCGCGAGCCGCACGGACGCCGACGTCGCGCTGCTGCGCGAGCTGCGCGACCGTCGGGAGGCGACGTGGTCGGCCGACGACCCCGATGCGCGCGCGAGCGCGGACCTCGACCTGCACCGCGCGATCGTCGCGGCGACGCACAACCCGCTGTACGTCACGCTCTACTCGAGCATGCTCGACGTCTTCGCGGTCCACATGCGCGACGAGGAGAACGAGGACGAGGGCGCGGCGCACCAGCACCATCACGAGCTGGTCGAGGCGATCGCCCACGCGGACGCGGACCGGGCCGTGGCGGCCGTGGCCGCGATCTTCGACCCGTTCATGCGCTGACCGCGGTCAGTCCAGGCAGAACTCGTTGCCCTCGACGTCCTGCATGACGATGCACGACTCGTTCTCCTCGTCCGCGACCATCACGCGCACGCACGTCGCACCGAGGGCGACGAGCCGGTCGCGCTCGGCCTCGAGCGTGGCGAGGCGCTCGGCCCCGACGAGCCCGGTGCCGGCGCGCACGTCGAGGTGCACCCGGTTCTTCACGACCTTGCCCTCGGGGACCCGCTGGAAGTACAGGCGCGGACCCACGCCGGTCGGGTCGCTGCACGCGAACCAGGTGTCGCGCTGCTCGGGCGGGAGCGCGGCGTTCGCGTCGTCCCACGTCGCGAAGCCGTCCGGGGGCGACGGCGGGACGTAGCCCAGCACCTCGCACCAGAACCGGGCGACGCGCTCCGGCTGCGCGCAGTCGAACGTGACCTGGACCTGCCTGACCGTCGTCGTCATCCCGCCACCCTAGGCGCGCGGGTGCTCCTGGTCGGAGGGCATTTCCGACCCCGTCGCGCCTGTCACCGGCGCGTCCGTCACCGCCGCATCCGCTACCGCCACGGTCGGCGCCGGCGCGGTCGGCGTCGCGGGGAACGCGCGCCGTGCGACGAGCACCACCACGAGCGCGACGGCGACGATCCCCGCCCCGACGAACGGGACGACGTCGAGCCCGGACCGCGCGAGGACGAGCGCGCCGAGCGCCGCACCGCCCCCGATGCCGACGTTCGACGTCGCGTTGACGAGCGCGCCCGTGAGATCGGG
Organism: Cellulosimicrobium sp.; assembly: GCA_029256625.1. Taxonomy (GTDB): domain Bacteria; phylum Actinomycetota; class Actinomycetes; order Actinomycetales; family Cellulomonadaceae; genus Cellulosimicrobium. The sequence goes on from JAQSXO010000083.1 coordinate 3,254, forward strand.
TGACGCCCCGTGCGCGCGGATCGCGGCCGCCTGGAACACCGGCGCGACGGCGCCGAACCCCGCGCTCCACACCCCGATCGCGACGAGCACCCCGACGGTCCCGGGGAACGTCAGGCCCACGGCGAGCATGCCGGCCACGACGGCGACGAGCGTCACGAGGGTGGTGCGCCGCGGCCGGTGGTCGAGGCGCGCGGCGGCGAACGCCGTGCCGACGAGGCCGAGCGCCCCGAGCACGAGGAGCGCTGGGCCGAGCGCGGACTCCTGAAGGCCCGCGCCCAGGAGCAGGAGCGACACGAACGTGTAGACCGTGTACTGGCCCAGGTACGCGAGGGAGTTGGTGGTCGTCGCCACCGCGAGCGCGGAGCGCCGGCTCGAGCTCGTCGCGTCCGACGGCGGGGCACCACCCCCGGGAACGGGCGGCAGCAGGAACGCGATGAGCACGGTGGCCAGCGCGCACGCGCCGGCGAGGACGCCGAACGCGGGGCGCCAGCCGATCGCGGTGCCGAGCGTCGTCGTCAGCGGGACGCCGAGCACGAACCCGACGGCCGCGCCCGCGGTGACGAGCGAGAGCGCGCGCCCAGTGAGGTGCGGCAGCACGAGCCGGGTCGCGTACCCGATGCTCACCGAGAAGAACACCGCGTGCGACGCGCCGCCCAGTGCCCGCGCCGCCGCGACGACGGCGAACGTCGGCGCGACGGCGACGAGCACGTTGCTCACGGTGTAGAGCGCGAGCGTCGTCAGCAGCAGGCCCTTGCGCGGGAGCCGGGCCGTCCCGAGCGTCAGCGGTACGGCGAGCGCCGCGACCATGACCGCGTACGCCGTGACGAGCAGTCCTGCGACGGACTCCGTGACGTCCAGGTCCGCGCTGAGGAGCGGCAGGAGACCGACGGGCACCAGCTCGGTCGTGATGGCGACGAACGTCGCGAGGCCCAGGGCGACGATGCCGCCCATGGCCTCGCGGACCGTCCCCGGACGGAACGTCGTGGTCATGCGCCGTGCCCGTGCGGTCGCACGTCGCGCCGCACGGTGGGCTGGCCGTCGGTCTCGCTCGGGTCGAGCACGTCGTCCTCCTCGGGTCGTCCCCCCACCCTAGGAGGCCGGCGCGCCCGGGGAGTCCGCGGCGAGCGCCGCGACGGCCTCCACAGCCGCCGCGACGGCGGGCGCGTCCTTGCGGAGGATCGCGCCGTGGTTGCTCCGCACCTTGGCCGCGAGCGCGACGTGCGGGTTGCGGAGCGTCACCTGGTCGAGGCTCGCGCGGATGACCTCCTGCTCGTCGCCGCGGCTGCCGAACGACGTCCCCGAGGCGACGACGTACCGGGTCGGCACGGTGATGCGGTCCAGCACCGGTGCGAGCTCACGCTCTCGGGAGATCCTCCCGAGCTCGATGTTGCTCTCCGCCTGCTGGGCGGCCGTCATCTGCGGGAGCAGGCCGAGCGGCCGCAGCACCGGCCGCAGGAACGCGAGGCGCCGGAACAGCATCCGGATGCGCTCCTCCATCGCGTCGTCGAGCCAGTCGTGCGGGAACGCGCCGTCCACCAGGACGGTGCCGACCGTCCGCTCGGGGTGACGGTCGGCCCAGTGTGCCGCGACGACCGCGCCGTAGGACCAGCCGACCAGGAGCGCGCGCTCGACGCTGCGCGCGTCGAGCACGGCGGCGACGTCGCGGACCGCGGCCTCGAAGCTGTAGTCGGCCGAGGTACGTGAACGGCCGCGGGCGCGCTCGTCGAAGGTGAGGTGGCGGTACCCGGGACCGAGCTCGGCGACGACCCGCTTCCAGTAGTGCTGCGTGGCGAACTGGCCGTTGCAGTAGAGCAGCGGCAGGCCGTCACCTCCGCTGTCGCGGACGGCGAGGGCGGTGTCGTCGACCTGGACCATGCCGGTCCAGGCAGGGCGGGCCGGTGGGGTGGGGGTGGTTGCTGGGGACACGGTGTCTCCTCGTCGGGGATGGGGCGGGCTGGTCGCGGTGTCGCGGTTGCCGGGGTGCGGGACGGCGTCGGGCGCCGCGGCGCGGACGCTCGCCGGGTGCTGGGCCGTCAGTGCGCCGCCTCGGGCTGGGCCACCGCCTGCTCGGCGGCGCGGCTGACGTGCTCCCACGCGGCCCAGGTCTCGAGGCGCTGGGCCGTGACGTGCTGCGCGACGTCGTAGACCATGCTGCCGAGGAGCAGGCGCAGCGGGGGGTCGTCGCTGTCGACGAGCGTGAGCATCGCCTCGGCGGCGAGCCGCGGGTCGCTGTCCACCGACCCGTCGGCCCACTGGCGCTCGAGCTCGGCGCGCAGGGGCGCGTACGGCGCGGCGGGCGTGGTCGAGGCCATGCTCGTGTACAGGTCGGTCCAGTAGCCGCCGGGCTGCACCACGGTGACCCGCACGCCGAACGACGCGGCCTCCGCCGCGAGGGCCTCGCTCATGCCCTCGAGCGCGAACTTGCTCGCGCTGTACATGCCGGTGCTCGGGAAGCCTCCGAGCGCGGCGATGCTCGAGACCTGCAGCAGGTGCCCGGAGCGCTGCGCGCGCAGGTGCGGGAGCACCGCCTGGCTGACCCACAGGGCGCCGAAGAAGTTGACCTCGAGCTGCGCGCGGGCCTGCTCCTCGGTGAACTCCTCGACCATGCCCATGGACAGGGTGCCGGCGTTGTTCACGACGACGTCGAGGCGGCCGAGGCGGTCGACGGCGGTCGCCACCGCGGCGTCGACCGCGCTCTTGTCCGTGACGTCCAGGGGCAGCGCGAGGACGCGGTCGCGGTGCCGGGCGTCGAACGCGTCGGCGCTCGCGGTCCGGGCCGCGGCGACCACCTGGTCGCCGCGCTCGAGGGCGGCCACCGCGAGCGCGTGCCCGAGGCCCCGGCTCGCGCCGGTGATGAACCACGTGCGGGGGGAGGGGGAGGTGTGGCGCAAGGGAGCTCCTTAGTGAGACGAGACGTTGCGTCTCGTTGTGAGGCCGAACCTAGACCATGTCCACGCGTTTGGCAATACGCAACGTCTCGTCTCGGGCGAGCTAGGCTGAGCGCATGTCGAACCCCGATCCGTCGCGCCGCAACGAGAGCTCGCGCCGCGCCGTCCTCACGGCCACGCTCGACCTGCTCCAGGAGGTGCCGTACGCCCGCCTGAGCATCGAGGGCATCGCGACGCGGGCCGGCGTGGGCAAGCAGACGATCTACCGCTGGTGGCCCTCGAAGGCCGCCGTCCTGTTCGACGCGTTCCTCCTGCTGAGCGAGGCGGGCGAGGGCGAGGCGCCACACCTCCCCGACACGGGGGACCTCCGGGCCGACCTCACCCTCGTGCTGCGGGCGACCGTCGCCGAGCTGAACGACCCGCGTCTCGCGGAGCCGATGCGCGCGCTGGCCACCGAGGTCGCGCACGACGAGGCGCTCGCCGCCGCGTACCACGAGCGGCTCGACGCCCCTCTCCGCGAGGCCAAGCGCCGCCGCCTCCGCAGCGCGCAGGAGAACGGGGAGCTCGCGGCCGACCTCGACCTCGACGTCGCAGCCGACCTGATCTGGGGATCCGTGCTGAACCGGTGGCTCCAGCGCAGCGGCCCTCTGACCGACGAGTACGTCGACGCGCTCCTCGACACCGCGCTCCGCGGGATGCAGCGGCGCGCCGAGGCCTCCTGACGGCCGTGCGCGTCGAACCGGTGACCGAGGGCGCCCTCGTGGACCGGGTCGTGGAACGGGTCCTCGGGTTCCCGCGCGGCGACCGGGCGGCGGTGCCCGACGGCGTGGTGCGGCTCCTCGTCGACGGCCACCCGTCGACGCACCCCGAGGCGCTCGCGGACCTGCTCGTCGCGCCGCTGCGCGCGGCCGGCCGGCCGGTCGCGCGGGTCCGCGTGCAGGACTTCTGGCGTCCCGCGTCACTCCGTCTCGAGCGCGGTCGCGAGGACCCCGACGCGCTGCTCGACGAGTGGATCGACGTGGCGGGCCTCAACCGCGAGGTGCTCGACGCCGTCGGCCCGGGCGGGACGGGTCGCTACCTGCCGAGCCTGCGGGACCCCGCGACGAGCCGGTCCACGCGCGTGGCCGCCGTCGACGCGGAGCCGGGGCTCGTCGTCGTGCTCGACGGCGCGCTGGCCCTCGGGCGCGGGCTCACGGTGGACCTCGCCGTCCACCTCGCCCTGCGCGAGCCGACGCTCGCGCGTCGGACCCCGCCCGAGGACGCGTGGACGCTCGCGGCGTACGCGCGCTACGCGCGGGAGGTCCGACCGGAGGAGGTGGCCGACCTCGTCGCGCGGGTCGACGACGCGCGGCACCCCGCGATGGTCGTGCGGTGAGCGTGGCGCTCAGCGGGGGAGGTGCGTCTCCACGAGGTCGACGATCGCCGGGTCGTCGGGCAGGGTGCGCGGACGGAACCGGTGCACCTCGCCGCCGGGCAGCACGACGAACTTCTCGAAGTTCCACGTGACGCGCCCGGCCTTGCCCTCGGCGTCCTGGGCCTTCTTCAGCTCCTGGTAGAGCGGGTGGGCGTGGCGCCCGTTGACGCGCACGCGGTCGACCACGGGGAACGTCACGCCGTACGTCAGCGAGCAGAACTCCTGGATCGCCTCGTTGGTGCCGAGCTCTTGGAGGAACTGGTTGCTGGGGAACCCGATCACGGTGAACCCCCGGTCGCGGTACTTCTCCTGCATCGCCTCGAGCGTCGCGTACTGCGGTGCGAGGCCGCACCGCGACGCGACGTTGACGACGAGGACGACGTCGTCCGCGTGCTCGCGCAGGGTGTGCGTCGTCCCGTCCATGGCGTCGAACGGGATGTCGTACAGGGTCATGGGACCTCCTCGCGGCGGGCGTCCCGGCGCGTCCGGGCCCGCGCCCATCCTCGCACCGTGCGGCGACGCCGTGCGGCCGTCGGCGCGACGGCGAGCGAGCGGGGCCGGGGTGCTGGATCATGTGCGCGACCCCAGCAGACGAGAGAAGGGATGCCGTGCATGCGGCCGTGGACCCCGCAGACCGACATGGTGCGTCGGTTGTACGTCGCCGGTCGGGAGGCGACGAGCCCGGCCGAGGCCCTGCGGATGACGCAGCAGGAGCTCGCCGAGGAGTTCGACCGGTGGCTCGACGGCGTCCGGGCGACGCGCGAGGAGTGACGCTCGCGGCGGAATCTCGGTGGTCATGGGCGGCACCTCGGGTCAGACTCGGGGCATGACGACACCTGCGCACGACGACGGACCGGGCGCGGACACGACCTCGCGGGTGACGCGGGCCGTCGTGGGCGTGGTCGTGGGGATCGCGATCTTCGCGTTCGTCGGCGTGGTCGGGTTCTACGTCGTCGTGGCGGTCGGCATGGAGCGGTGGGCGGACTCGTACCACACACCTGCCCGGGGCGGGCCGGTGCCCGAAGACACCGAGGTCACGACCGCGGACGGCCCGGAGAGCGGGCTCGACGCGTCCAACGAGGCGTACCGGCAGCGGACGGGCACGCCCGAGAGCGACGCCGAGGCGGCGCTCTCCGTCCCCGCGGTGCAGGCCGCTCTGGAGCCGCTCGCCGACGGGTCCGCCGTCACGGGCGACGAGGTCTGGGACACGCTCGCCTCCGCGGGCTTCGAGAACGTGCAGGTCTCGGACACGAACGCGAGCGGTGATCTCGTCCCGGTCGTCGGCGTGGGCGTCTCGGTGCCGGGAGGGTGCGTGTACGGGGCGGTCGCGCCCGACGCGGTGACGCTCGACGCGGGCGGACCGATCGCCGACGGCGGGTGCCTGGAGATGCCGGCACACTGACGTCGTCGCGGGCTCTGCCGCGAGCGGTGCCCGCGCGTTCGAGACCACTCCTCGGTGGGTCGATCTCGCGACCTGCGGGTCGACCTGGGTACGGTCAGCGGGGCGGGCGACGAGGCCCGCGCGGCTGACGGAGGACGAGACATGCGGATCGAGGGCACGGTCGCCCTGGTGACGGGAGGGGCCTCGGGCCTCGGGCGCGCGACGGCGGAGGGCCTGGTCGCGGCGGGGGCACGGGTGGTCCTCGCGGACCTCGCGTCGTCCGACGGCGTCGCGGTGGCCGAGGCGCTGGGCGACGCGGCGCGGTTCGTCCCCACGGACGTGACGAGCGAGGACGACGTCGCGCGCGCTCTCGACGCGGCGGACGCCCTCGGCGGGGCGCGCGTCGTCGTGAGCTGTGCCGGGATCGTGCTCGCGCAGCGCGTGCTCGGGAAGTCGGGCGTGCACGCCCTGGACGCGTTCCGGCGCGTCGTGGACGTCAACCTCGTGGGGACGTTCAACGTCGTCCGGCTCGCGGCCGAGCGCATGCTCGCCCTCGACCCCCTGGGCCCCGACGGGCCCGATCCCGACGGGGAGGAGCGCGGCGTCGTCGTGCAGACCGCGTCGGTCGCGGCGTTCGACGGGCAGGTCGGCCAGGCCGCCTACGCGGCGTCGAAGGCGGGCGTCGCGGGCCTCACGCTGCCCCTCGCGCGGGACCTCGCGCAGCACCGCATCCGCGTCATGACGATCGCGCCCGGCATCTTCCGCACGCCCATGATGTCGTCGCTGCCCGAGGCGGCGCAGGAGTCGCTCGGCGCGCAGGTGCCGCACCCGAGCAGGCTCGGGCGCCCGGAGGAGTACGCGCACCTGGTGCGCGCGATCGTCGAGAACCCGATGCTCAACGGCGAGGTGGTCCGCCTCGACGGCGCGATCCGCATGGCGCCG
>JAQSXO010000554.1 GCA_029256625.1 Cellulosimicrobium sp.
AGGCCGCCGGCGCCGACCATGCCCGCGATGACGACCATGGAGAGCGACAGCATGATGACCTGGTTGACGCCCGCCATGATGGTCGGGAGCGCGAGCGGGAGCTGGATCTGGCGCAGGATGCGCCCCGGGGTCGAGCCGAACGCCTGGCCCGCCTCCACGACCTCCTTGTCCACCTGCCGGATGCCGAGCTCGGTGAACCGGACGCCGGGGGCCATGGCGAAGATGATCGTCGCGATGATCCCGGGGACGGGGCCGGTGAGGAAGATGACCACGGTCGGGATGAGGTAGACGAACGCCGGCATGGTCTGCATGAAGTCGAGGACCGGCCGCACGACCGTGGAGACGCGGTCGTTCCGCGCGGCCCAGATGCCGAGCGGGATCGCGACGACGAGGGCCAGGACCGCGGAGAGCAGGACCAGCGCGAGGGTGTCCATCGCGTTGTCCCACTGGTCGACGCCGGCGATGACGACGAACCCGACGAGCGAGCCGAGCGCGAGCTTCCAGCCCTTGGCGAGGAGCGCGAGGGCGGCGAGCGCGAGCGCGACGACCCAGAACGGCGGGCTGGACAGGACGGCGTCCAGGCCGTCGTAGATGCCGACGAGCACGTCCTTGACGAAGCGGAAGAGCGGTCGGAACGTCGTCGTCATCCAGTCGACGAACGTGTCGACCCACTCGCCGAGCGGGATGCGGGGGACGAGGGTGTCGTTCACGCGGCACCTCCCTCGCTCGTCAGGTCGGAGCCCACGGCGGCGTCCGTCACGGTCTCGTCCTGCCCGACGGGCGCGCCGAGGTCGATCTCACCGGTGCGCGGCTGGTCCGGCGGGACCATGGCCTCGAGCAGGGTGACGCGCGGGACGACGCCGACGAGACGACCCTCGGCGTCGGTCACGGGCACGGGGAGCGAGGACTCGGCCGCGGGGGCGAAGATCTCTGCGAGGGGCGTGTCCGGGGAGACCGGGGCGACGCCGTCGTGCACGAGGTCCCCGATGGACTCCTTGCCGGCCTTGAGCGCGGCCACGGCGTCGTCGTCGCGCACGACGCCGTGCAGCACGCGCTGGCGGTCGATGACGTACGCGGCCGACACCTGCGCCTCGCGCATCGCGCGGCTCGCCAGGCGCGGCCCGCCGCTCACGGGCACGACGACCGCGGGGCGCACCATGACGGACGAGGCCGTGAGGACGCGCGTGCGGTCGACGTCGGCGACGAACTGCGCGACGTAGTCGTTGGCCGGGTCGGAGAGGATCTGCTCGGCGGTACCGATCTGGACGATCCGCCCGTCGCGCATGACGGCGATGCGGTCGCCGAGGTGCATCGCCTCGTTCAGGTCGTGCGTGATGAAGACGATCGTCTTGCCGAGGCGCTGCTGGAGGTCGAGGAGCTGCTCCTGCATCTCGCGCCGGATGAGCGGGTCGAGCGCGCTGAACGCCTCGTCCATGAGCAGGACGTCGGTGTCGGCGGCGAGCGCGCGGGCGAGCGCGCGGGCGAGCCCGACGCGCTGGCGCATCCCGCCGGAGAGCTGGGACGGGAGCGAGTCCTCCCAGCCGCCGAGGCCCGTGAGCTCGAGCGCGGTGCGCGCCTTCTCGCGGCGCTCCGCCTTGCCGACGCCCTGGATCTCGAGCGGGTAGGCGGCGTTGTCGAGCACGGTGCGGTGGGGGAGCAGCGCGAAGTGCTGGAACACCATGCTCACGCTGCTGCGGCGCAGGGCGCGCAGCTGCTTGGCGTCGGTCGCCGCGAGGTCGGTGCCGCCGACCACGACGTGGCCGGCCGTCGGCTTCCACAGGCCGTTGAGCATCCGGATGAGCGTCGACTTGCCCGAGCCGGAGAGGCCCATGACGACGAAGATCTCGCCGCGGCGGACCTCGAAGGACGCGTCGATGACCGCGGCGGTCCCGAGCGCCTTGACGTCGTCGCGCGACGCGCCCTGCTCGAGGCGCCGGATGGCCTCGACGGGCCGGCGGCCGAAGACCTTGTAGACGTCGCGGACGGAGACGGCGACGTCAGGAGCTGTCGTGGTCGGCCCGGTCTGCTCGGGTGCTGCGGTGGTGCTGTCTGGCGGGGTGATGCTGGGGGCAGTCATGCGGGCGGGTCTCGCCACCTTCCGTGCGGGGGACCGGCACGCCCCGCGCGAGGACGGCGCCAGAAGGGGTCCGGCGGCGGCGTCTCGGGAGCGCGCACGTGGCCCCTGATCGCGTCGCGGTCGGGCGCCCGGGGGCGACCTCCGCGCTCGGCGCGCAGCGGGCCACATGCTGGTCCGACGTCAATCGGTACTCCAGCACCCTGCCTGATTCGAGGTTCAACTTCTACCCAGGGGGCCACGACTGGGGACCATTCCAGGACGTTTCTTGACCGAACATCGTTGGAACCGCGCGGAAGACGGACGATCGCGGATCGTTATCCCTTCGTGATCTTGAGATGGTCAAGCATTCGTGTTACGCGCGCGCCCGGGCGCGCGCGCCGGACGAACGGTGTGCCCCGCGCCGGGCGCGCCGCTCGCCGGGGGCCGTGCGGCGCCGTCCTCGGTAGGCTGGGCACGGGCGGGACCGCGGTCCCGCCTGGCGCGGACGGGAGCCCCCAGCGCAGCCACCGGCCAGCCACCGGCAGGGCCGGCACGACCGGCCCGGTCGGCACCGAGAACGCACAGGAGAACCATGTCCACCACAGCGCCAGCCCCGACGACCGGAACCCCGGGAGCCACCCCCGGCTTCGACGAGGTCCCCGGCCGCTACAAGGTCCGCGACCTTTCCCTCGCGGAGGCGGGGCGCCACCAGCTCCGCCTGGCCGAGCACGAGATGCCGGGACTCATGGCGCTGCGCGCCGAGTACGGGGAGTCGCAGCCGCTCGCCGGCGCACGGATCGCCGGGTCGCTCCACATGACGGTGCAGACCGCGGTCCTCATCGAGACGCTCGTCGCGCTCGGGGCGCAGGTCCGCTGGGCGAGCTGCAACATCTTCTCCACGCAGGACGAGGCCGCGGCCGCCGTCGTCGTCGGGCCGCACGGCACGACCGAGGACCCGCAGGGCGTGCCGGTCTTCGCGTGGAAGGGCGAGAGCCTCGAGGAGTACTGGGACTGCACGGAGCAGATCCTCGTGTGGCCCGGCGACGAGTCGCCGAACCTCATCCTCGACGACGGCGGCGACGCGACGATGCTCGTCCACCTGGGCCTGCAGTACGAGCGCGCGGGCGTCGTCCCGCCCGACACGCTGCCGGGCGAGCCGGACCACACGCACGAGATGAACGTCGTGCGCGCCGTGCTGCGCCGCGCGCTCGAGGCGGACCCCCTGCGCTGGACGACGATCGCCCAGGCGCTCCAGGGCGTCACCGAGGAGACGACGACGGGCGTGCACCGCCTCTACCAGCTCGCCGAGGCCGGCGAGCTGCTCTTCCCGGCGATCAACGTCAACGACTCGGTCACCAAGTCGAAGTTCGACAACAAGTACGGCATCCGCCACTCGCTGCCCGACGGCATC
>JAQSXO010000084.1 GCA_029256625.1 Cellulosimicrobium sp.
CGGTAGAACTCCGCGAGCGCACGGGCGTCGGTCGTGTCGAGCACGACCTGGGCGATCCGGGGGAACACGTCGGCCACGGCGACCACCTCCGCTCGCCACCGTCGCGCGGCGCGGGGGCGCTCGCAAGCAGGTCGGTGCCGGGCGCGGGAGGATGGGTCGGTGCGCAGGCCGACGACCGACCCGCAGGAGGCGACATGACGGACCAGGACGCGCGGCTCGCGCGGCACGTCGCCGAGGCGGCGGACGCGTGGCTCCGCGACCCGCTCGACGCCGGGGTCTACCGGCGCCTCGTCGACGCGACGCTCGCCTGGCGCGCCGGGGGCGGCCGCGTGGTGAGCGGCACGACGGCGGCACCCTCCCCGGCCGACGCCCCGCGAGCCCGGACCGACGCCGAAGCGGCGCCCGACGAGCAGGACGACGACGCACGCTACCTCCGCCCCGAGCGCGCGCCGCGCGCGGTGGGCAGCACGCTCGCGGACGTCGCGAGCATGCTGCGCGCGCGAGCGGGCGCCACCCACTCGGAGAGCAAGACCTCGACAAGCGGACCGCAAGAACGCGACGACCACACCTGACGGCGACGTAGGGTGAGGTCATGACGCGCATCCTCGTCACCGGTGCCGACGGCGGCATCGGCCGCGCGGCGGTGCGCCACCTCCTCGACCGCGGCTACGCCGTCACGGCGCTGTCCACCGCGTTCGAGCACCCGTGCCCCGCCGACCGGCTCGTCGTCGGCGACGCCCGCTCCCCCGAGGACGTGGGCCGCGGGCTCGAGGACGCGGACGCCGTCGTGCACCTCGCGGCGATCCCCCACCCGGACCTGGGCACGCCGCTCGAGGTGTACGCGACCAACACGACCGCGACCTGGGCCGTGCTCTCGCTCGCGGGCGAGCGCGGCGTGCGGCGCGCGGTGCTCGCGAGCAGCATCAACGCGTTCGGGGTGCCCATGAACCCGCACGACGTCCACCCGGCCTACTACCCGCTCGACGAGGACGTGCCCGCCGACGTCGCCGACGCCTACTCGCTCTCGAAGCAGGCGGACGAGGCCGCGACCCGGGCCGCGTGGCGGCGGTGGGGCATCGACGTCGTCGCGCTGCGGTTCCCCCACGTGCGGGATGCGGCGGGCCTCCGGGAGACCGCGGCAGCCGTCGCACGCGACCCGCGCGTCATGGCGCGCGAGGGCTGGGCCTACCTGGACCTGCGCGACGCGGCCGGGGCGATCGAGGCCGGGCTGACGGCGGACCTCACGGGCGCGCACGTGCTCGGGCTCGCCGCGGACGACACGCTCCTCGACGTCCCGACGCCGGACCTCCTCGCCGGGTTCGCGCCCGACGTGCCGCTCACGCGGGAGATCGGGCCGCACGACGGCCTCGTCGACACGCGTCGCGCGCGCGAGGTGCTCGGCTTCCGCGCACGGCACTCGATCCACCGCCCCGACTCCCGAACCACACCGGAGACCCCGTGACCGACACCCCGCCCGCACCGCTCCGCACCGTCGATCCCGTCGAGCCGGCGTTCGCGAACCCGTGGCCCGCGCGCGACGGCACGCGGATCACCGCGGTGCGCGCGATCGTCACGGCGCCGGACCGGATCCCGCTCGTCGTCGTGCGCGTCGACACGAACGTGCCGGGTCTCTATGGGCTCGGCTGCGCGACGTACACGCAGCGCTGGCACGCCGTGGCGGCGTACGTCGAGCAGCACCTCGAGCGCCTCGTCGTCGGCCGCTACCCGGGCGACATCGGCGACCTGGTGCGCCTCGCCCGGCTCGCGCCCTACTGGCGCGAGGGGCCCGTGGGCAACAACGCCATCTCCGGGCTGGACATGGCGCTGTGGGACATCGCGGGCAAGCGGGCAGGGATGCCGGTCCACGAGCTGCTCGGCGGCAAGGTGCGCGACGCCGCCGACACGTACCTCCACGCGAGCGGACGGACCGTCGAGGAGACGATCGACGACGCGGCGCGGATCGTCGACGCCGGGTGGCGGCACGTGCGGATCCAGACCGGCCAGCCGGGCCTCGGGCACTACGGCACCGCCGCGGACCCCGAGCCCGGCTACCCCGCCGCGCCCAACCCCCACGGGTGGAGCGTCGAGGAGTACCTGCGCCGCACGCCGCGGCTCTTCGCGGCGGCGCGCGAGGCGCTGGGCGAGCAGGTCGAGCTGCTGCACGACGTGCACTCGCGCCTCACGCCCAAGCAGGCCGTGATGCTCGCCCGGGCGCTCGAGCCGTACCGCCCGTTCTTCCTCGAGGACGTCCTCGCGCCCGAGCACTGGGACCGCCTGCCCGAGGTGCGTGCCGCGTCCCCCGTCCCGATCGCGGTGGGCGAGCTCGCGACGTCGTTCCCCGACGCCGCGCGGCTCGTCCTGGGCGGCGGCGTCGACCTGATCCGGTGCCACCTCAGCGCGATCGGCGGGCTCAGCGCGGGCCGGGCGCTCGCGACGGCCGCCGAGATGGTCGGGGTGCGGACGGCCTGGCACGCCCCGGGCGACACGTCGCCGGTGGGTGCCGCGGCGAACGTCGCGCTCGACGTCACCTCGACCGCGTTCGGCATCCAGGAGGGGCACGTGTACTCCGACGCCGTGCACGAGGTCTTCCCCGGCACGCTGCGGATCGTCGAGGGCTGGCTGCGCCCGCACGACGCGCCGGGCTTCGGCGTCGACCTCGACGAGCGCGCCGCGGCGCGTTACCCGGCAGATCTCGCGGGGCACGACGCGTGGGCCGCGGGCGTCCGCGCGCCCGACGGCGGCCTGGTCGCCCCCTGAGGTCGGGTCACCCGGCGGCGCACGTGGGGGTCGGCGGCTCGCCCGCGAGCCGCGCCTCGGTCCACCGCACGAGGTCCGACGCAGCGGGTGAGTCCGCCTGCACGAGACCGACGTGGTCGCGCCCCGGGTATGTGCGGTAGTCGACCGGCTGCCCGGCGGCGCACCGCGCGCCGACGTACGCCTCCTGCGCCGTGGGGAGGATGAGCGTGTCGGACGCCCCCTGGGCGACGAGCAGCGGCGCGGCGACCGGACCCGTCGGCACGTTCTCGGCCAGGCGCTCCCCCAGCGGGCCGGTCGTCGGATCCGTCGTCCACAGCGGCTGGTCCATCGACAGGGCCTCGGCGACCGAGACGAGCGCGCTCGGCTCCGACAGGCAGCGCGACGCCATCTCCCGCACGACGAACCGCGCACCCGGGCGGACGTACCCCGCCGCGTCGCTGTCCGGGTAGATCGCGTCGTACGCCTCGACGACGAACGACGCGAAGACGCTGCCGCCGGTGACGCTCTCCAGGTGGGACACGAGGCCGGTGAGGTCGCTCGCGGGCGCGAGCGCGGCGACGCCCGCGAGGGGGACGTCGGGCGCGTACCCCGGGGCGACTGCCCCGGTCCACAGTGCGGCGTGGCCGCCCTGCGAGTGGCCCCAGACGACGGTCTGCTCGCCGAGCGTCGCGCCGTCGATCTCGCGCGCGGCACGCACGGCGTCGAGGACGGACCGCGCCTCGCCCTGGCCGACGAGGTACGGGTGAGGGCCGTCGGTCCCCAGGCCCACGTAGTCCGTGGCGACGAGCGCCCAGCCGTGCGCGAGGACGTCGTCGAGCAGGAAGAACGCGCCGGACTCGAAGGGCTCGTCGAGGACCGACGGCGCGCAGCCGCGCGCGTAGCCCGTCGTCCCGTGGGCCCACGCGATCACCGGCGGCGCGGCGTCGTCCCGGACGGTGTCCGGCGCGACGACGATCCCGCTCGCCACCGCGGGCTCACCCTCGTCGCGGGTGGTCGTGTAGAGGATGCGCCACGCCGTCGCACCGTCAGGGATCTGCCGCGTGAACGGCTCGGCGCGCACGAGGCGGCCGGGCTCGTCCGGGACCGACGCGGGCGGGTCGTAGAACGCGTCGACCTGCGGCGCCGCGCGGTGCAGCCCGACGCTGACCGCTGCGAGCGCCCCGGCCGCGACGACCGCGAGGACCGCGCCGACGAGCGCGACCCGGCCGTGGCGTCGAGGCGCGGACGGGTCGGGCGCGGGGCCGCCGGCGCCAACCGGCGTCGCGCGCACGGTCCCGGCCTGCACGCGGGCGCGGCGGACCCCGGCGACGACGAGGCGGACGCCGAGGACCACGACACGGACGCCGAAGACCACGGCGAGGACGAGCACTGTGACGTCCGGCCACGCGAGGGCCAGGACGCCCAGCACCACCGACGCCACGCCGAGCGCGACGCGGGTCCAGCGGTCGACGCCGCCCGACCGCACTCCCTCGAACCCGTCCAGGACGCCCGCGACGCCGAGCCCGACGCCCACGAGCACCGCGACGACGACGATCGAGGGCGCCGGCCACAGGACGACCGCGACCGCGAGCGCCAGGAAGACGAGGCCGCGCGCGACGTGCGGCCAGCGCGGCGGCTGCGGTGCGCCGGGACCGGGCTCGTCGCCCCGGTCGGGCGAACGACCTGCGACGAGCTCCGTGACGCCGAGGACGACCGCCCCCACGGCGACCGCGACCACCAGCAGCGCGAGCGACGCGAACGGCCGCAGGACGACGGCCGCGCCGACGAGCGCGCACACGACCCCGAGCGTGACGGACACCCACGGTGGGACCCTCTCCCCCGCGGCGGCGGCGGACGCGCGCATCCTGGCTCCGAGGCGGCTCACGCCGCGAACGTACCGGGCGCGGTGCCGCTCCGCGCGTCGGCGTCGACGTCGCGCGCCGACGGCGGGCTCAGGCCAGGGGCGCGGCTTCGTGCGCCGGGCGCAGGTCGGTGCGCGAGAAGTCGTCCCCGACGTACAGGAGTCGGTCCCGTGTCGCCGCCGCCAGCGCGTAGGAGAAGCAGTCTCCGAGGTTGAGCCGTGCGGGGTGCCCGCTCCCCCGGCCGAACTCCCGGTACGCCTCGCGCGCGATCTCGGCGTGCTCGGCCGTGAACGGCTCGACCTCGATCCCGTAGAGCTCGAGGAGCGCATCGAGCCGGCGGCGCTGCGCCGGGGAGGACCGGTTGTCCAGGACGGCGTAGAGCTCGACGAGCGTCGGGGCGGCCATGCGAGGGCTGTTCGCCGCCAGCAGGATCTCGGAGAGGGTGTCGGCGCCCGGCTCGCCCAGGACGATGGCGACGATCGCCGACGTGTCGACGATCACCGGGGCAGCCCGCTCTCGTCGTACAGCGACGCCTCGGCCGCGCGCACTCCCTCGGCGTCGAGGTCGAGGCGGATCTCGTCCAGGAGGCGCGCGACCTCGGCTCGACGGGCCGCGACGGCCTCGTCGCCCCGCGACCGGGACTCGAGCACCTCGTCGAGACGACGCTGCACCGCGTCCTCGATCGCGCTCGTCTGCGACTGGCCCGTGGTCTCCGCGAGTCGGCGCACCAGCGCGTGGGTGCGCTCGTTCTTGATGTTGAGGCTCACGGACCGCCCTATCTACCCTCGGAGACTTGCTTGTCTACCCACGGTAGACGATCGTGCGCCGGCGCGTCCAGAGAGGCTGAGCCAGGCCCTCCGTACGCCGCAGGCTGGAGGTCATGCAAGAAACAAACGATCGCTCGCAATATCGCTACAAAGCCTTGCGCTCCCTGCGACCGCGTCCTAGTGTTCGGCACGGAACAACCCTGCGCGGAGGTGCGACCGCGCAGCGGGCCGGAAGGTCAGCACGCCCTCCGGTGAGCACGGAGGCGGACCGCCTCCCGAGAGAAGACGGGTCAACGATGATTCGCAGCACGAACCACCCCGCGGCGCGCCGGCGCGCCCGGGTCACGGCCGCCGCGGCCGTCGCCCTCATGCTCGTGGCGGGCACCGCGTCGTCGGCTCTCGCCCACGGCAAGCCCCAGCCCCCGGCCCCCGCGGTCGTGACGCGCGCCGCCGTCGACCCGGCTCTCGTCGAGGGCCGCGGGGCCGCGGTCCCGTTCCTCGAGCAGGAGGCCGAGAACGCGGTGACGACCGGCACCGTCATCGGCCCCGGGCGCGACGCGTACACGATCGAGGCCGAGGCGTCGGGACGCTCGGCCGTCCGGCTCGCTCCGGGCCAGAACGTGGAGTTCACGCTCCCCGCCGACGCGAACGCGATCACGGTCCGCTACGCGATCCCCGACGCCCCCACCGGCGGCGGGATCACGTCGCCGCTCGACGTGTCGGTGCTGCGCGGCGGCAAGAAGGTCGGGCTCGACCGGCGCATGACGCTCACGTCCGAGTACTCGTACCTGTACAACCAGTACCCGTTCACGAACGACCCGACGGCGGGCCTCCTCCAGCCCGGCTGGTGGGTCACCGAGTGCGCGTGCGTCCCCGCCGAGACGACGCCGACCCCGACGTTCGCGACGCCGTTCCGGCCCATGAAGTTCTACGACGAGCAGCGGCTGTTGCTCGGCCAGACGTACAAGAAGGGCGACGTCGTCCGCCTCACGGTGCCCACGCGCGGCGCCGCGGAGTGGACCGTGGTCGACCTGCTCGACTCCGAGAAGGTCGCGCCGCCGAAGGTGCGCCTGCTCGCCGCGAACGCGCTGCTCTTCGGGGCGGACCCCACGGGCCGGCGCGACTCCGCCGACGCGCTCGACAAGGCGATCGCGTTCGCCAAGAAGCACCGGCTCGAGGTGTACGTCCCGCCGGGCGTCTACCAGGTGAACCGGCACATCGTCGTCGACGGCGTGACGATCCAGGGCGCCGGGAGCTGGTACACGATCTTCACGGGCAAGGAGGTCGCGCTCGACGCGCCCGCGCCCGACGGGTCCGTGCACACCGGGGTCGGGTTCTACGGGAAGTACGCCGACGAGGGCGGCAGCCGGAACGTGCACCTGCGCGACTTCGCGATCGTCGGGGACGTGCGCGAGCGCGTCGACACCGACCAGGTCAACGGCGTCGGCGGGGCGTTGAGCGCGTCGTCGATCTCAGGTCTGTACATCCAGCACACCAAGGTCGGGCTGTGGTTCGACGGGCCGATGGACGACCTGCGCGTCGAGAACACCGTCGTCGTCGACCAGATCGCCGACGCGCTGAACTTCCACGGGGGCGTGACGAGCTCGGTCGTGCGGAACGTCTTCGTCCGGAACACCGGCGACGACGGCCTCGCCATGTGGTCGGAGAAGCTGCAGAACTCCGGCAACGTCTTCGAGAACAACACGATCCAGTCCAACACCCTCGCCAACGGCATCGCGGTCTACGGCGGCACGGACAACACGGTCCGCGCGAACCTCGTCGCCGACCCGGTGCGCGAGGGCAGCGGGCTGCACGTCGGGTCACGGTTCGGGGCCGAGCCGTTCGCGGGCTACCTCCACCTCACCGACAACACGGCGGTCCGGGCGGGCACGTACGAGCTCAACTGGAACATCGGGCTCGGCGCGATCTGGTTCTACGCGCTCGACCGCGACATCGACGCCGACGTCCGGGTCACCGGCGACCACTACCTCGACAGCACCTACAACGCGATCATGCTCGTCTCCGACTGGGGCGTGAAGGACCAGGTCGCCATCGAGGGCGTCGCGTTCCAGGACGTGCGGGTGGACGGCACGGGCACGTCCGTCGTGAGCGCGCGCGTGCGCGGCGGTGCGTCGTTCGAGAACGTCGACGCGCGCAACGTCGGCTGGGCGGGCGTCAACAACTGCGGCGCGTTCAACTTCCCGGACGGCGGCACCGAGTTCACGCTCACCGACCTCGGCGGCAACGACGGCACGTCGCTCAGCCCGTGGGAGCCCGGCACGGTGAACTGGCTCGGCCGGTTCGTCCCCAGCGCGCCGAGCTGCACCGACCGCCCGCCCGTCGTCGCTCCCCCGGCCCCGTCACCCTGGGTCCAGCCGGTCGGCTGACCCCACCCCGCTGAGTGCATGGAATAGTCGCGGTCGGATCGATCCGGCCGCGACTATTTCATGCACTCACGGGTGGAGGGTGGCCCGGTAGGGTCGGCCGGTGAGCCTCCTCGGACCGGACGACGACGTCGTCGCGCGCCTCGGGCGCGTGCCGCGGCGGTTCGCCGTGGCCGGGGTGTCCGGGTCCGGGAAGACGACGCTCGCGCGGCGCCTCGGCGCGCGCCTCGGGATCCCGCACACCGAGCTCGACGCGCTCCACCACGGGCCGGCGTGGACGCCGCGGCCCGCGTTCCTCGACGACGTCCGGGCGCTCGTCGCGCAGGACGCGTTCGTCACCGAGTGGCAGTACACGACCGCGCGACCGCTCGTCCTCGCGCGGGCGGAGGTCGTCGTCTGGCTCGACCTGCCGACGCACGTGACGATGCGGCAGGTCGTCGTGCACACGCTGCGTCGCTCGGTCCGGCGCGAGGTCCTGTGGAACGGCAACGTCGAACCACCCCTGTGGCGCACGTGGTACCGGGCGCCCGACGAGAACATCGTCCGGTGGGCATGGTCCACGCGCCACAAGTACCGCGACCTGCCGGCGGAGGTCGGACGGGACGCCCCGGGCGTGCTCGTCGTCCGGCTGCGGTCGCGACGCGAGGTCGAGAGGTGGCTCGCCGCGCTGCCGGTCGTCGACGGCGCCTGACGACGCCTCACGACGCCGGCACGGAGCCCGGCGTCAGACCGCCTCGGCCGCCACCTGGCGCGCGAGCGCCTCGACGATCCGCACGTCGGCGTCGAGCCACGGCACGGTCAGCCAGCTCCCGGCGTCGAGCCAGGCCAGCTCGTCGTGCTCCACGAGCGGCTGCGGCTCCCCCGCGGTGATGCGGGCGAACCACAGGCGCATGACGTGGCGGTCCGTGATGATCCACGTCCCGTGGTCGGGCCCTACGAGTTCGTCGCCGAGCTCGACCGCGACGCCGAGCTCCTCGCGCAGCTCGCGGTGCAGCGCCTCGGTCGGGGTCTCCCCGGGGTCGACCTTGCCCCCGGGGAACTCCCAGCGACCTGCGAGGTGCAGCGGCCGGGACCGGCGCGCGCTGAGCAGGAGCCGCGGAGCGACGAGATCGTCGACGATCGCCGCGGCCACCACCAATCTGCGCAGAGTCATACGCGGAGTGTTGCACGACGTCGTGTCGTGCGGGTGACGCGGTCACGCCCACGGCCCGAACGGGCCGCCGGGCCGTTCGTCAGCGCAGGCCGGCGGCCCGCGCCCACGCCACGGCCTCGGCGCGCGTCGAGACGCCGAGCTTGCGGTAGAGGCTGCGGACCTGCGACTTGACCGTGTTGCGCGTGACGAAGAGCTTGGTGGCGATCTGCTCGAGCGTGACGTCCTCAGACAGGTTCGACAGGACGACCCGCTCGCGGCGGGTCAGCGGGGCGATCGGCGTGGCGATCAGCTCCGACGGGGCCGCCATGGGGCGGACCAGCTCGATGGTGCTCATGTTCTCCTCCAGTGGCTCTCCGGTCACGTCATCCCCACGTGGCGAGTTCCGGTGTGTTGCTACAAGAAGAGATGGACCAACGTCCCGTTCATGACGCGACTTTTCACCCCGAGATCTGACCCGACGTCAGAAGCCGATCGCTCGACGCCGACGCGCTCGCGTCCTAGCAGGTCAGAGGGTTTTTTCCAGACGACAGAACCGGCGCCGGACAGCGCGGGGGAAGGCCTCCACGCGCCGTCTGACGCCGGTTCCGAAGTGTGATCTACGTCACACTCTGTCGAGCAGATCAGTTCCCGACGTGCGCCGCGTACTGGTCCGGGGTGAGGAGGTCGCCCGTCTCCACGACGTCCACCTTGAACAGCCAGCCGTCGGTGTACGGGTCGGAGTTGACGACCGCCGGGTCGTCGATCGCGGCCTGGTTCACCTCGACGACGGTGCCCGTGACGGGCGAGAAGAGCTCCGACACGGACTTGGTGGACTCCACCTCGCCGATGACGCT
>JAQSXO010000085.1 GCA_029256625.1 Cellulosimicrobium sp.
AGGACGTACTCGTTGTCGCTCGCCCCGACGACCCACCGCCCCAGCGCCATGAGGACCGCCGCGATGACGAGCACCGCGAGCACGTCCACCCACGAGCCGCTCCGGAACCCCGGCAGGTACGTGAGCGCCGCCCACGCGACCGCGAGCTGCGCCACCACGCCGGAGACGAGCGCACCGACCACGCCGAACCGGTGCGCGATCCGGCGCAGGACGGGGCGCAGGAGCACGTCGCCGACGCCGACCGCGAGCGCCGCGAGGACGAGCGACCACGGGTTCGTCACCTCGACCCCGGGGACGACCCCGATCGCGAGGCCCAGTCCCGCGGTGGTCGAGAGCAGCGCCCAGACCGCTCCGCGCACGTCGGCCGCGGTCACGCGGACCGCGGTACGGCCTCGGGCGGGAGCGCTCATGCCGCCATCATCGTGGCCCGCGGCCCGTCGCGCCCCTCGGCGGTCCCCGGTCCGACCGGCCGGCGGGATCAGCGGCGGGGTGGGGCCTGGCGGTGGTCGTCGTGGCCCCAGCGCCGCTCGTCGGGCACGTCGAGCGCGTCGCACAGGGCGTGCCAGACGACGCGCGGCTCGACGCCGTCGTCGAGCGCCTGGGCGGCGGTCCGGTCGTCGAGCGCGGACAGCACCTGCTCACGGACGTAGGCGCGGCCCAGGGCCTCGCCGAACACCTCGTCGACCAGCTCGGAGAACTCGCGGTAGCGCACGGCACCAGCCTCCCACGCCCGCGCGTCCGCCCGGTCCGCACGGCCGAGCTCGCACGGGCGGGCTGCCGGCCTCCCGCCACGCGGCGGGTGTGGGTGGTCGCGGTGAGAATGGGCCCGTGACCACGGACCCGCTCGCACGCTTCGCCGCGCCCACACGCGCGTGGTTCTCGGGCGCGTTCGACGCCCCGACCGCGGCGCAGGCCGGCGCGTGGGACGCGGTGTCGAGCGACCGGCACGCGCTCGTCGTCGCACCGACCGGCTCGGGCAAGACGCTCGCCGCGTTCCTGTGGTCGCTCGACCGGATCATGAGCGCGCCCGCCGCCGGCGAGGTCGCGCGCGAGCAGCGTTGCCGCGTCGTGTACGTCTCGCCGCTCAAGGCGCTCGCGGCGGACGTCGAGCGCAACCTCCGCTCGCCGCTCGCGGGCATCCGCCAGGCGGCGGTGCGGCTGGGCCTCGAGGTGCCGGACGTCGTCGTCGGCACGCGCACGGGCGACACGCCCACGAGCGAGCGTCGCCGCCTCGCGACGCACCCGCCGGACATCCTCATCACCACGCCCGAGTCGCTGTTCCTCGTGCTGACCTCGCAGGCGCGCGCGGGGCTCACAGGGGTCGAGACCGTGATCGTCGACGAGATCCACGCCGTCGCGGGCACCAAGCGCGGCGCGCACCTCGCGGTGTCGCTCGAACGGCTCGACGCGCTGCTCGAGGCGCAGGAGCGCCCGCCCGCGCAGCGCATCGGGCTCTCGGCGACGGTCCGCCCCGTCGAGGCCGTCGCGACGTTCCTCGGCGGGCACCGCCCGGAGGCGGAGGCGGGCCGCGAGGTCGTGGTCGTGCAGCCCCCGGCGACCAAGCGCATCGAGGTCGACGTCGTGGTGCCCGTCCCCGACCTCTCGGACCTCGGCACAGCCGCGCTGGTGCCCGACGCCGCCGCGCGCCCGGGCACGCAGGCTCCCGGAGGTCGGGGCGCGGCTCGCGGAGCGGCGGTCGCCGGCGCGCTGCCGCCCCTGCCCCCGGGCGAGCGCGACCTGTCGGGGCCCGCGACGTCCCGCCCGACCGGGGCGCCGGACGTCCGGCCGCAGCGCCCGTCGGTGTGGCCGCACGTCGAGGAGCGGGTCGTCGACCTCGTCGCCGACCATCGCTCGACCCTCGTGTTCACGAACTCCCGTCGCGGCGCCGAGCGCCTCACGGCGCGCATGAACGAGGTGTGGGCGGAGCGCCAGGGCGAGGACGTCCTCGACCCGGGCACGATCACCGCGGCGCAGGTGCAGGCGCAGTCGGGCGCGAGCTCGGGCGTCGAGCCCGTCATCGCGCGCGCCCACCACGGCTCCATGAGCCGCGCCGAGCGCACGCGGACGGAGACCGAGCTCAAGGACGGGCGGCTGCCCGCGGTCGTCGCGACCTCGAGCCTCGAGCTCGGCATCGACATGGGTGCGGTCGACCTCGTCGTCCAGGTCGGCGCCCCGCCGTCGGTCGCCTCCGGGCTGCAGCGCATCGGGCGTGCGGGACACCAGGTGGGCGCCGTCTCCCACGGCGTCGTGTTCCCCACGCACCGGGGCGACCTCGTGCCCTCCGCGGTCGTCGCCGAGCGCATGCGCACCGGCGGCATCGAGGAGCTCCACGTGCTCGCGAACCCGCTCGACGTGCTCGCGCAGCAGGTCGTGGCCATGGTCGCGGTCGACGAGTGGACGGTCGCGGAGCTCGCGACCGTCGTGCGGCGCAGCGCGCCCTACGCCCACCTGGGCGACGCCTCGCTGCACGCGGTGCTCGACATGCTCGCGGGGCGGTACCCGAGCGAGGACTTCGGCGAGCTGCGCGCGCGCATCGTGTGGGACCGCGCGTCGGGCCGGCTCACGGGGCGACCGGGCGCGCTGCGGCTCGCGGCGACGAGCGGCGGGACCATCCCCGACCGCGGGATGTACGGCGTGTTCCTCGCGACGGACGCCGGGACCGGGACCGTCGCGGGCGACCCGGACACCGCGGGCGGGCGTGCCCCGCGCGGCGGCAAGCGCGTCGGCGAGCTCGACGAGGAGATGGTCTACGAGTCGCGCGTCGGCGACACGTTCACGCTCGGGTCGAGCACGTGGCGCATCGAGGACATCACGCCCGACCGCGTGCTGGTCACGCCCGCGCCGGGCATCCCCGGGCGGCTGCCCTTCTGGAAGGGCGACTCCCCCGGGCGGCCCGCCGAGCTCGGCCGGGCGCTCGGCGCCTGGGTGCGCGAGACCGACGCGCTGGCGGCCGGCGACCACGACGCCGCGGCCGACCGGCTGCGCGCCGCCGGGCTCGACGCCTGGGCGAGCGACAACCTCCTCGCGTACCTCCGTGAGCAGCGCGACGCGACCGGGCGCGTGCCCGACGACCGGACGGTCGTCGTCGAGCGGTTCCGCGACGAGCTCGGTGACTGGCGCGTCGTCGTGCACTCGCCGTACGGGGCCAAGGTCCACGCGCCGTGGGCGCTCGTGCTCGCCGCGCGGCTGCGCGAGCGGTACGGGGTCGACGCCGCCGCGATGCACGCCGACGACGGCATCGTCCTGCGCCTGCCGGACACCGGGGACTCCTGGCTCGAGGGATCGACCGACGGCTCGGGCGGCCTCGGCGGGGACGCGCCCGTCGTCGGCGTGGAGGACCTGCTCCTCGACCCGGACGAGGTGCTCGAGGCGGTGCGCGACGAGCTCGGGGGGTCGGTCATGTTCGCCTCCCGGTTCCGTGAGGCCGCGGCGCGCGCGCTCCTGCTGCCCCGGCGCCGCCCGGACCGGCGCCAGCCGCTGTGGCAGCAGCGCCAGCGCTCGGCCCAGCTCCTGTCGGTGGCGTCGGAATACCCCGAGTTCCCGATCGTGCTCGAGGCGGCGCGCGAGTGCCTGCAGGACGACTTCGACGTCGCGGCGCTCACCGACCTCATGCGCGACCTCGCCGCCGGCCGCGTGCGCCTCGTCGAGATCACGACCCCGACGCCGTCGCCGTTCGCGCAGTCCCTCCTGTTCGGGTACACGGCGCAGTTCCTCTACGACGGCGACGCCCCGCTCGCGGAGCGGCGGGCCGCGGCGCTGTCCCTCGACCCGACCCTGCTCGCGGAGCTGCTGGGCGGGGACGGCGTCGCGGCCCAGCTCGCCGACCTGCTCGACCCCGAGCAGATCGAGCGCACGGAGGCCGAGCTCGGCGCCCTCGCGCCGGAGCGCCAGGCCCGGCACGCCGAGGACGTGTGGGACGTGCTGCGCCGGCTGGGCCCTCTCACGGACGTCGAGGTCGCGGCCCGCACGCGCGAGGACGTGCGCGACGCGGCGGCCGGCTGGCTCCGCGAGCTCGAGTCCGCCCGGCGCGTGATGCGCGTCCGGCTCGCGGGCGTGGAGGCCGACCGGGCGCAGCAGTGGGCGGTCGTCGAGGACGCCGGGCGCCTGCGCGACGCGCTGGGCGTCGCGCTGCCCGTCGGCATCCCCGAGGTGTTCACCGAGCCCGTCCCCGACCCGCTGGGCGACCTCGTGCGCCGCCACGCGCGCACGCACGGCCCGTTCACCGCCGCCGACCTCGCCGCGCGCCTCGGCCTGGGCGTCGCCGTCGTGGTGCAGACGCTCGAACGGCTCGAGGCGGCACGGCTCGTCGTCCGGGGGCGCCTGCGGCCCGAGTCGATCGGCGGCACCGGGGACGACTGGTGCGACGCCGAGGTGCTCCGCGTGCTGCGGCGCCGCTCGCTCGCGGCGCTGCGCGCGGAGGTCGAGCCGGTCCCCGCGGAGACCCTCGGCGTCTTCCTGCCGCGGTGGCAGGGTCTCGGGGCGCTGCGCGGGACCGACGGCCTGCTGCGCGTCGTCGAGCAGCTCTCGGGGGCGGCGGTGCCCGCGTCGGCGCTCGAGACGCTCGTCCTGCCGTCCCGTGTCACCGACTACACCCCGACGATGCTCGACGAGCTGACGACGACCGGAGAGGTCGTCTGGTGCGGTCATGCGGCCCTCCCGGGGTCCGGTGGCGGTGACGGGCTCGTCAGCCTGCACCTCGCGGAGTGGGCGCCCCTCACGCTCCCCGACCCCGGGCCGGCGCCCGAGGCCGGGCTGCACGCGACCCTCCTCGACCTCCTCGACGGCTCGGGCGGGTACTTCCTCCCGCGGCTCGCGGAGCGGGCGGGCGCGGACGTCGGCCCGACGCTCGAGGCGTTGTGGGACCTCGTGTGGTCCGGCCACGTGACGAACGACGGGCTGGGCTCGCTGCGCGCCCGGCTCGGCGCCGGGGGCGGTGCCCACCGCGCCCCGCGCGCGCCGGCGCGCGCGCGTCCGGTCGGGCGCGGGCGGTTCGCCGGGCTGCGCCCTCCGGTCTCCCCCGACACGACCCTGCGCGGGGGCGCCGGCCGCTGGTCGGCGCTGCCCGCGCGCGAGGCCGACCCCACCCGCCGGGCGCACGCGCTCGCGCGCGTCCTGCTCGACCGCCACGGCGTGCTCACGCGCGCCGTCGCGCCCGCCGAGGGCGTCGCGGGGTCGTTCCGCGCGGTGTACCGGGTGCTCAGCGAGCTGGAGGCGACCGGGGCCGCGCGGCGCGGGTACTTCGTCGAGCACCTCGGCGGCTCGCAGTTCGCCCTCCCGGGCGCGGTCGACCAGCTCCGGACGGACGGGCAGGACCGCGAGCGCGCGCTCGAGGCGGCCGCCGCCCGCGGGCTGGGCCGTGCGCCCGGTGACGGTCTCGCCCCGGCGCCCGGCGACCCGGTGCTCGGCGACACCCGGACCGGGCGCGGCGGTCCGCGCCCGGGAGCCGTCCTCCTCGCCGCGACCGACCCCGCCAACCCCTACGGCGCCGCGCTGCCGTGGCCGTCGCGACCGGCCGTCGGTGGTCCGGGAACGACGAGCGCCCTGGTGCCGGCAGGCGACGGGTCGCCGGTCGGCGGCGGTGCCGCGGCGGGCTCGACGGCTGGCGCCGACACGTCGCGCGGGCACCGTCCCGGGCGCAAGGCCGGTGCCGTCGTCGTGCTGAGCGACGGCGACCTCGCGCTGTACGTCGAGCGCGGGGGTCGTTCCGTCCTGTCGTTCGTCGACGGTCCCCGGCTCGCCGAGGCGAGCGCGGAGCTCGTCCGCGCGGTCCGGGCCGGCCGGCTGGGCAAGGTCGTCGTGCAGCGGGTGGACGGCGTCGAGGCGCTGGCCGGCGCCGGGACCACCGCCACGCCCGCCGACGACGCGGTGCGCGCCCTCCTCGACGCCGGGTTCCGCGCGACGCCGCGCGGGCTGCGGGCGGCCTGAGGTGGCGACGGGAGGCACGGGACGCGTGCGCCGCCGTCGCCTCGCCCCCGCCAGGGGGTGCGACCGTGCCCGAGGGTGACATCCTGCGCCTCGTCTCCGCGCGGCTCGACGAGGCGCTCGCCGGCCGGGTCCTCGTGCGCGCGGAGCTGCGCTGGCCGAGCGCCGCCGAGGTCGTCCTGACCGGCCGGACGGTCGTCGAGAACGTCGCGTACGGCAAGCACCTCTTCACGCGCCTCGACGACGGCCGTTCCCTCCACACGCACCTGCGCATGGAGGGGTCGTGGCGCATCGCCCGCACCGGTGCGCGGGACGCGCGGGGCGCGGAGCCGAACGTGCGCGTGGTGCTCGCCAACGAGTGGTGGACGGCCGTCGGGAACCGCATCGGGATGCTCCACGTGCTCCGTACGGCGGACGAGCGCGTCATCGTCGGGCCGCTCGGCCCCGACGTGCTGGCCGACGACTTCCCGACCGCAGGCCTCCCGGAGGCCGTCGTGCGGATGCGCGCGGACGACGCCGCGGGAGGCACCGGGCCCCGGCACCGTCCGGGCCGCGAGGCGACGGGCGTCCCGGTCGCGGAGGCTCTCCTCGACCAGCACCTCGTCGCGGGGATCGGCACGATCTACACGGCCGAGTCGCTCTTCGCCGAGCGCGTCTACCCGTGGACGCCCGTGCGCGACGTCGAGGACCTCGACGGGCTCCTCCTCACGGCCCGCGCGCTCATGCAGCGCACCGTGCGGCACGGGTTCGACCCGCGCGCCGGCGTCGTGCGCCACGTGCACGGGCGCACACGAAAGGCGTGCCACGTGTGCGGCACGCCTGTCGTCGAAGGGACGGCGAACGAGCCGCCGTACGATCGTCCGGTCTTCTGGTGTCCCTCGTGCCAGGCGCCGCCCGCGAACCGGTGACCGCGGCGTCGCTGCCCCGGCACCTGCTCCGGGGCGACCCCGGGGTGGACCGTCAGCCGACGGGCTGCAGGTCCTCTCGTCGTGCCGTGCCCTCGGGGTTCTGCCGTCCGAGCACCGCGGTCGCGAAGTCGGCCGGGATGGTGTCCGGGATGAGCAGGCCCTCGGCGACGGCGACCCGGTCGCTGACCTCGCGCAGCACCAACGACATCGGGATGTCGAGCGCCTCGCAGATCGAGCCGAGGAGCTCCGACGACGCTTCCTTCTGACCGCGCTCGACCTCGCTGAGGTAGCCCAGCGAGACCCGTGCGGCCGAGGACACCTCTCGCAGGGTGCGCCCCTGTCGCTGGCGAGCGTCTCGCAGCACGTCCCCGATCTCTCGTCGAAGAACAATCATCTGGCGACCCCCTTCCGTGTCCCGTGCGCCCCCGGGAGCCGGAGTGGCCCCCACCTGGGTGCGCGAACTGCTCGTGCCGGTCTTCCTGTTCACTGCCCCGCGTGACGGGGTCGTCCTACCGTACCCCGCCGGCGGTCCGCTCACGTCTCCGGTGCGGCGTGCCGGACGTGCCGTCGGCGCGTTGTCCGTGCGGCCCACCGGTCGGTTGACGGTCCTGTTGGCGATCACGTGCTGTGCAACGTCCCGACGTGGGGCCTTGTTCCCGCACCCGACCGCCCGGCGAACCCCTCGCGGCACGTTCACGACCTCTCCACGCGCGCCGCAGTCCGGGGATCGGCACGTCGCTCGGGCGGCCGCGGATCACCCGTGGATTTCACCCCCGCCGGTCCCCCCGGAGCCCGGGCCGTCCGCCACGGCGCGCGCGATCTCGACCGCCGCCGCGACGGTCCCGGCCCGGACGTCCGCGCGGCCGCCGTCGAGGTGCAGGCGCCGGACGTGCGTCCCGCCCGGACCGCTCGCCGCGACGAACACCGTGCCCGGGGGCTGTCCGTCCTGCGGGTCGGGACCCGCGACGCCCGTGGTCGCGACCCCGACGTCCGCGCCGAGCACCTCGCGCACCCGCTCCGCCATCTGGCGCGCGACGTCCGGGTGCACGGCCCCGTGGGTGGCGAGGAGGTGGCCGTCGACACCGAGCACGGACCGCTTGACGTCGGTCGCGTAGGCGACGACCGCGCCGCGGAGCACGCGCGAGGCTCCGGGGACGTCGACGATCGTCGCGGAGAGCAGGCCCCCGGTGAGCGACTCGGCCGTCGCCAGGGTCCATCCCCGGGCCTCGAGCGCCCCGAGAAGACCGGCGACGTCCGGCGACGCCGAGGCGCGCCCGGGCCCGCCCGCGCCCGACGCCGCGGTCACGACGCCGACGCGCCGTCCGGCGTCGTCCCCGCCTCGACGACGCGGGCCGCACGGATCGCGTCACGCCGCAGCCGCCAGCCCTGGTAGGCGTACTCGAGCCCCGTGACGACCGTGACGAGGATCGCCGCGGCGAGCACCACCCAGGCCACGACGCCGATCCACGCGGGCAGGTGCGACAGCGGCAGGAGGAAGAGCGTGATGGCGACCGTCTGGAGCACGGTCTTGAGCTTGCCGCCCCGCGACGCGGGCATGACCGCGTACTTGAGGACGGCGAACCGCAGGAGCGTGACGCCGAGCTCGCGCGCCAGGACGACCACGGGGACCCACCAGGGCAGCTCCCCGAGCGGCCACGCGAGCAGGACGAGCGCGGTGCCGACGAGCAGCTTGTCAGCGATCGGGTCCAGGAGCTTGCCGAGGTCCGTGACGAGGTCGTACTTGCGCGCCAGGTAGCCGTCGAGCCGGTCCGACGTCGCGGCCAGCGCGAAGATGCCCGTCGCGACGAGGCGCCAGGTGACCGACTCCCCGCCGTCGACGAGGAGCGCCCACGCGAAGAACGGGACGAGCAGGATCCTCGCCATGGTGACGAGGTTCGCGGAGTTCCACGGCGAGGGGACGGCAGTGACCACGTGACCAGCCTAGGGGGTCGTCAGGGGTGCCCCGACCCTCGTCGGCCGCCATGGCCACCCGTCGCCCGCCGGCTCCGGGCGAGCTCGGGGGAACCCCGTGCCCGCTCAGCGCCAGCCCGACTCCACGTCCGCGCCGTCGTGGTAGTCGGTCGCGACCGGCGGCATGTGCCCCTCGGTGCCCTCGCCGTAGTCGTGGCCCGCGCCGCCACCCGGCGCCGCGGCAGGGGCGGGCGCCTGGCCGTCGAAGACGTCCTGCGCCGGCTCGCCGCGGATGAGCGCGAGCGCCGACGGCAGCTCCTCCGGCGTCACGAGCACCTCGCGCGCCTTGGACCCCTCGGACGGCCCGACGATCTCGCGCGACTCGAGGAGGTCCATGAGGCGACCCGCCTTGGCGAACCCGACGCGCAGCTTGCGCTGGAGCATCGACGTCGAGCCGAACTGCGAGGTCACGACGAGCTCGGTCGCCTGGAGGAGCAGGTCGAGGTCGTCGCCGATGTCCTCGTCGACCTGCTTCTTCGTGACGGACTGGGCGACGTCCTCCCGGTAGACCGGCTTGAGCTGGCCCTTGACGTGCTCGACGACCGAGTGCACCTCGGACTCCGAGACCCACGCGCCCTGGACGCGCATGGGCTTCGCAGCGCCCATCGGGAGGAACAGCGCGTCGCCCTGGCCGATGAGCTTCTCGGCACCCGGCTGGTCGAGCACGACGCGCGAGTCCGCGAGCGAGGAGGTCGCGAACGCGAGGCGCGACGGCACGTTCGCCTTGATGAGGCCCGTGACGACGTCGACCGACGGCCGCTGCGTCGCGAGCACGAGGTGGATGCCCGCAGCACGCGCGAGCTGCGTGATGCGCTGGATCGACGCCTCGACGTCGCGCGGGGCGACCATCATGAGGTCCGCGAGCTCGTCGACGACCACGAGCAGGTACGGG
>JAQSXO010000086.1 GCA_029256625.1 Cellulosimicrobium sp.
GCGCGAGGCGCGCAAGGGCATCATCGCCAACCCGAACTGCACGACCATGGCCGCGATGCCCGTGCTCAAGCCGCTCGCGGACGAGGCCGGGCTGGAGCGACTGATCGTCGCGACGTACCAGGCCGTGTCCGGCGCCGGTCTCGCCGGTGCGGAGGAGCTGCGCGCCCAGGCCGTCGCGGGTGCCGCCGCCGAGGGCACGGGCGCCGGGCTCGTCGGGCTCGTGCACGACGGCGGCGCGGTCGCCTTCCCCGAGCCCGCAGTCTTCCCGCGCAACGTCGCGTTCAACGTCGTCCCGCTCGCCGGGTCGATCGTCGACGACGGGCAGGAGGAGACGGACGAGGAGAAGAAGCTGCGCAACGAGTCGCGCAAGATCCTCGGCCTGCCGGAGCTCGCGGTCGCCGGGACCTGCGTCCGCGTCCCGGTGTTCACCGGCCACTCGCTCGCGATCCACGCCGAGTTCGGCGCCGCGATCACGCCCGACCGCGCGCGCGAGATCCTGGCGTCCGCGCCGGGCGTGGTGCTCGCAGACGTCCCGAACCCGCTCGAGGCGGCCGGCCAGGACCCGTCGTTCGTCGGCCGCGTCCGCACCGACCAGTCCGTCCCCGGCGGACGCGGCCTCGTGCTGTTCGTGTCGAACGACAACCTCCGCAAGGGCGCCGCGCTCAACGCGGTGCAGCTCGCCGAGCTCGTCGCGCAGGACCTCGACGCCGTTCGCGCGGCGTTCGCCCCGGCCCTCGCGAAGTAGTCCCCCGGTCTGCCGAGGTAGAGCTCTGGTACCGCGAGGTAGAGCCCTGGTCCTCGACCAGGGCTCTACCTCGTTCACCTTCGTGCCCGACGCCGCGGGTGAAGGTCGTCGGGCATCGCACCGTCTCGGCGCGACCGGTGGCATCTACGTGGAGCGGCTCAGCACCTGGAGCACGCGGGGAGCGAAGAACCGACGCTTGTAGGCGTCGGGATCGACCACGTCGAGGATCCCCAGCTCGACCAGCTGGCCGCCAACCTTGTTCGCCCGGCCGTACGAGATACCGAGCTCGGCCTCGACCTTGCGCACCGTGAACGTCGGGTTGGCCACTGCGAGATCCACGAGCGCGTGTGCGGAGTCGGCGCGCAGGGGCGACGCGCGGATGACGTCCTTCAGCTCCGTCTGCACAGCGACGAGCGCGACCATCTCGTGCCGTGTCGTATCTGCCGCCTGCCGCAATCCTTCGGCGAAGAACCGGAGGTAGGAGTCCCAATCGTCGCGAGCGCTCACCCCGAGCAGGCGGTCGTCATACTGACCGCGACGCGCCTCGAACCAGGGGGAG
The DNA here is from genome assembly GCA_029256625.1 of Cellulosimicrobium sp. Classification (GTDB taxonomy): domain Bacteria; phylum Actinomycetota; class Actinomycetes; order Actinomycetales; family Cellulomonadaceae; genus Cellulosimicrobium. Next base: position 1,305 of record JAQSXO010000086.1, read on the forward strand.
ACGGTGAGGGTCGGTTCCACGAGGACGCCGGTGCTCTGGAGACGGAGGACGATCAGGAAGCGACCGACGCGTCCGTTACCGTGCCGGAACGGGTGGAGAGTCTCGAACTGGTAGTGCGACATGCCAGCCGCCACCACCGGATCGATCTGCCCACGGTGATCGATGCGCATCCAGTCCACGAGGTCACGCACACCGCCCTCGAGCTGGTGTCCACCGGGTGCGGGGACGAATCGCGCGGCCTCGACCGGGAATCGGACCGAGGTGGCGTCCTCGCGCCGCCCGATGACGACCTGTCCGTCGCGGATCCGGCCGGACTGCGACTCGAGCGGCGTGCCCGTCATCAGGATTCCCTGTAGCTCGCTGAGCATGGTGACGGACACCGGCCAGCCGTCGGCGATGCGAGCAAACCCCGCGTTCGCCATGCGCTGTTCGAGAACATTGTGAGGTCCACGATGTCACTCTGGAGCGCGATGAGTGACATTGCGGCGGGAAATGTACTCCTTGTGGATCACGTATGAGACCCTTCGATGCCAGCCTCGCGCTGGCGCCGGACGTCGAGGTCGACAACCCTGCTCCGCCTGCGTCCGCGCGGTACTGCGCCATGTCGTGCAGACGCCGCCGGGGCTCTCCCGCGGCGGCGTCGTGCCGATCTGCCGGGGCCTAGCCCTCGACCAGGCGTGCCATGCTCTCGCCGTCGGCGAGGCCGACGATGTTGCCGGCCGGGTCGGTGAACCAGGCACCGTCGCCGCCCTCCATGAACCCGCGCACGATGCCCTTCTCGTCCTGGTCGAACCCCTCGTAGCGCTCGAACGTCACACCCTTCGCGGTGAGCTCGTCGACGACCTGGTCCACGTCGTCGACGGTGAGGTGCATGACCGTGAAGGCGGCCGGCCGATGGTCCTCCTTCGGGTAGACGAACACGTCCGAGCCGCCGCCCAGGTGGAGCACCAGACCGCCCCCGTCGTCGAGTGCCGTGACGGGGAGCCCGAGGGTGCTCCCGTAGAAATCGCGCGCCGCGTCGAGGTCGTCCGCAGAGAAGCTGGAGAACCCGCGCCGAATGGTGACCATCGTCGTCTCACTCCTTCGTGACCGCCGGCGGCCGGAGGGCGTGACCCGCCGCGGACGCCGGATCTTCCCAGGGTCCCACCGGCAGGCCGCCGTGGGTACCGCCACGGGCGGGTGAACGAGCGTCGTCAGCGTGCTGCGCGGGCGCCGAGGGGCGGGGCGAGCAGCCACAGCGCGGCTGCGGCGAGCACGTGCCAGACGGCGTGCCCCTGGAGCGTGACGCCGAGCGACCCGTCGGCGTCGCACAGCGGCCACCCGGGACGCGTCAGCGTCCCGACGGCGCCGCCCACGGCGAGGAGGACGAGCGCGGCGACCGTGCGCCGTCGGACCGCGGCGCGCCGCCACGCGCGCAGAGCGCTCGCGCCGACGGCGACGGCGGCGGCGACCACCTGCGCGGCGGTCGAGGCGGCGGGCGACGACGCGGCGAGCGGCACGTCCAGCAGCGTCGGGGCGAGCCACCACCACGTCCGCAGCGGGCGCCCGGTGAGGTCCGCGACGGCGTCGGCCGCGACGAGCGCGAGCGCGCCGAGCAGCGGCGGGTCGTGCACGACCGGGTCCCAGGTGGGCGACGGTCCGTGCTGGATCACCGAGCCCACCCCGATCAGGGTGACCAGGATCCCGAAGGCGACGCGCAGGCTCGCGGCCGCGACACCGTCGGGCAGGGGTGGGACCGACGGCGTCGCCCGGCGAGCCCGGAGCGCCGCCACCACGATCGCCGCGCCCGCGACGACGAACGCGAGGCTCGTCCACGCGCTCAGCGGCTCGGCCCAGGGCGTCCCGCCCGCGAGCTCGCATGCTGCGTCCACACCGCCTCCCGCGAGGTAGAGCCGTGGTCACTCCCAGGGTGCCTCCTCGCATGACCAGGCCTCTACCTCGCGAGACCAGGGCTCTACCTCGACGCGCCAGGGCTCTACCTCGCGCGAACGAGGTTGCGGGATCGTCCGCATCTGTGGTTCATTAGTGGAGTAATGAACCACAGAACACGCGAGGCGGGAGAGGATGGGGCCCATGTTCGACGGACCGGAGCCCATCTACCTCCAGATCGCGCAGATGATCCGGGCACAGGTGCTCGCGGGCGAGCTCGCGGAGGAGGAGCAGGTCATGTCGACGACGCAGTTCGCGACGACGTTCCGCATCAACCCGGCGACGGCCGCCAAGGCGTTCGCCGGCCTGGTCGACGAGGGCGTCCTCTACAAGCGCCGCGGGCTGGGCATGTTCGTCGCACCGGGAGCGCGCGAGCAGCTCCTCGCCGACCACCGCGCCCGCTTCTTCGACGAGGTCCTCGCGCCCGCGCTCGCGCAGGCCGACCTCCTCGACATCCCGACGGCCGAGATCGTGGACTACGTCCTCGGCCGGCCGCGACCCGCCGGCCCGGCCGGCGGTCCCCGCACCGGCCCGACCACCGACCCCACCCCGAGGTGAGACCCGTGACCGCCCGGCCCACCAGCCAGCACACCGACCAGCCCGCCGGGCGCCCCCCGGCGGACGCCCCCACCGTCACCGCGCCGTTCGGCGCCGAGCTGCGCGACGTCGCCGTGCGGTACTCCCGCAGTGACGACCCCGCGCTCGACGGCGCGACCCTGACCGTCCGGCCGGGCGTCATCACCGGGCTCCTCGGCCGCAACGGTGCGGGCAAGACGACGCTCGCCGCTCTGCTCGCGGCGCTCCGCCGGCCCACGGCGGGTCAGGTCCTGGTCGGCCCGGAGGGCAGCCTCGAGGACCCGTTCGAGAACGTGTGGACGACCATGCACACGCAGCTGGTCCGGGAGAGCGGTGACGTGTGGGAGACCGACAAGGCCAAGGACACGCTCGCGTACTACGCGGACCTGCGCCCGCACTGGGACGCCGAGCTCGCGGAGCGCCTCCTCGAGGACTTCGAGGTCGACGTCCGGAAGAAGCCTGCCGAGATGTCGCGTGGCAAGCGCTCGGCGCTCGGCGCGGTCATCGGCCTCGCGTCCCGGGCACCGCTGACGATCTTCGACGAGGTCTACCTCGGTATGGACGCACCGAGCCGGTACGCGTTCTACGACGCGGTCGTCACCGACTACGCCGAGCACCCGCGCACGATCGTGCTGTCGAGCCACCTCATCAGCGAGGTCGAGCGCCTCTTCGAGGACGTCGTGATCATCGACCGGGGGCGCGTGCTCCTCGCCGAGAACGCCGACGACGTCCGTTCGCGCGGTGTGAGCCTCACCGGCCCGGCGGAGGTCGTCGAGCGGCACGCCGCCGGGCGAGAGGTGCTGGCGCGCCAGCGGCTCGGCGGCACGTCCCAGGTGACGCTCTTCGGCACCTTCGCCGCCGGCGAGCGTGCGGCGGCCGTCGAGGCGGGGCTCGAGGTCGGCGCGGTGCCCGTCCAGGACCTGTTCGTCCACCTCACGCGCAAGGACCGCCCCGGCACCGGGGCCGACACGGAGGAGGCACGATGAGCGCCACGGCCCGGCACACCCCCGAGCGTCGCGCCCTGGAGTCGGCCGTCCACCGGCGCGGCGTGCGCGCGGTCGCGTGGTACTACGTCGGCGGCACGTGGTACGTCGGCGTGTGGTTCTGGGCCATCGCGATCGCCGTCGGCGCGCTGGTCCTGTGGATCATGCGTCTCAACGACGACATCGACGTCACGGCCGTCGGCGGCGTCGCAGGGTCGGCGAGGTTCTTCCTCTTCGTGATGGGCATCCTCCTGCCGCTCATGACGATCGGGGTCCACGTCGCCGCCGGAGGCACGCGGCGGTCGTTCACCCAGGGTCTGTGGATCGGCGCGGCCGCCTCGGGCGTGACCTTCGGGGTCGCCTCGGGCCTCGTCCACTGGGGGTCCTGGTGGCTGTTCCGGAGCAACGGCTGGCCGACCGTGCCGGCGACGTCCCAGCTCTACACCGACGGCTCGCAGGTAGCGCTGGTGATCCTCGTGGAGAGCCTCGCCTGCGTCGTCTACTACCTGGCGGGGATGGTCATCGCCGCCGGGTTCTACGGGTACGGCTTCGTTCGCGGGGTCCTGCTCGTCCTCGCCTCGCTCGTCCCCGTCGTCCTCGCGGAGGTCTCCCTCCGCTCCGGCTACTTCGGCGACGCCCTCGCAGGCCTCGTCGGTCTCGACGGCTCCCCCGTCTGGCTCGCCGCACTCGGCGGCCTGATGGGGATCGTGCTCGCTGCACTGCTCCTCCGCGCCGTCCTCCGGGCCGCCCCGATTCGACCGGTCGGCTGGGCCGCGAGCGCGAGCGGCTGACCGGCCGCCGCCCTACCACCTCCAGCACCGTCCACCACCGTCCATCACCGGGCGGCGCACCGCGCCGTCCGTGGGTGGCGCACACCCTCCAGGAGGCCACCATGAGCACCGCTCCACCGCCCACCGGCGCCGCGACCGTCGCGTCGCCCGCCCGGGCCGACGCCTCGTCGGTCGGCACGTCACCAGTCGTCGAGGTGCGCAACCTGCGCAAGACCTACCCGGGGCCCCGCGGCTCCGACGCCCGCAAGGTCGCCGTCGAGGACGTGAGCCTCACCGTCGCGCCGGGCGAGATCTTCGGCATCCTCGGCCCGAACGGTGCCGGCAAGACCACGACGGTCGAGTGCCTCGCCGGCCTGCGCGAGGCGGACGGCGGCGTGATCCGCGTGCTCGGGGTCGACCCGCAGGCCGACCCGGCCGCGGTGCGCGACGCCGTCGGCGTCCAGCTCCAGGAGGCCGCGCTCCACGAGAAGATCACGGTCGAGGAGGCGTTGCGCCTCTTCGCGTCGTTCTACGAGGCGCCGTCGGACGTCGAGGAGCTGCTCGACCTCCTCGACCTCGCCGAGCACCGGCGCGTCGCGTTCGGCAAGCTCTCGGGCGGGCAGAAGCAGCGCCTGTCGATCGCCCTCGCGCTGGTGGGCAACCCGCGCGTCGCGGTCCTCGACGAGCTGACCACCGGCCTCGACCCGGCCGCCCGCCGGGCGACCTGGGAGCTCGTCGAGCGCGTGCGGGACCGGGGCGTGACGATCCTGCTCGTCACGCACTTCATGGAGGAGGCGGAGCGCCTGTGCGACCGGCTCGTCATCATCGACGGTGGCCGCGTCGTCGCGCAGGGCACGCCCGCGGAGCTCATCGACTCGGTCGACACGTCGCGCACGGTCCGCCTGCGCGTGCCCCCGGCCGACCACGACCTGGCGCTCCACACGCTCGCCGGCCTCGCCGACGTCGAGCACGTGGAGGTGGACGGGCGCGAGATCGAGGTGACCGGGACGCGCCGGGTGCTGCTCGCTGTCGTGCTCGCGCTCGCCGAGCAGGAGGTCGTGCCCGACGACGTCCGGACCGTCACGCGGACGCTCGAGGACGTGTTCGTCGCCGTGACCGGCCGGACCTACGACCACGCCGCGGACTCCGCGGCCCCGCACGAGGGAGGCGCACGATGACCGCCGCGACCACGACCCTGACCCGCGTCCCCACCGCCCGCTCGGGGTGGCGGGGCTTCGGGACGCTCCTGAGGACCGAGACCCGCCTGTTCCTGCGCGACGGCACGGCCGTGTTCTTCGCGCTCGTGTTCCCCACGGTCCTGCTCGTCGGCGTCGGGCTCGCGATCCCGGGCATGCGGGAGCCGATCACGGGGGCGGGCGCGCCCTGGGACGGTCTGACGGCGATCGCGACCTACGTGCCGATCGTCCTCGCCGCCGCGGTCGCGACGCCCGCGCTGACGACGATGCCCGTGACGTTCGCGACCGCCCGCGAGAAGGGGCTGCTCCGCCGGCTGTCGACGACGCCGATGCGCCCGCAGGGCGTCGTCGTCGCCCACCTGCTCATCAACCTCGGCGCGATCGCCGTGTCCGCGGCGCTCGCGCTCGTCGTGGGGCAGGTCGTGTTCGGCCTCGCCGCGCCCGTGAGCCCGCTGACGGTCGTGCTGGCGTTCGTGCTCACCGTCCTGTCCATGCTCTCGCTCGGCATGGTCGTCGCGGCGGTCGCCGCCAAGGGGAGCACCGCGTCGGCGATCGGGAACCTCGTCTACTTCCCGATGCTCTTCCTCTCGGGCATGTGGACGCCGGGGCCGATCATGCCCGACGTCGTGCGGGACATCGGGCAGTTCTCCCCGCTCGGGGCCGCCGCCCAGGCGATGTCGGCGGGCTGGTTCGAGACGGAGGTCCCCACGCTGCAGCTCGTCGTGATGGCCGCGTGGACCGCCGTGCTCCTCCCGCTCGCGGTGAGGCTCTTCCGCTGGAGCTGAGCCTCAGATCGCCCGCGAGCCCAGCTCGCGGGCGGTCTCGGCGAAGGCACGGACCTCGGCGGTCTCCCGGTCGCGCAGCCAGACGAGCACCCACTCGGTGTCGGGGACGTCGACGATCGGCACGTACACGACGCCCGGGTGCGTGTAGTACCGCCGGACGTGCGCGTTGAGCGGGGTGACCCCGTCGCCCGAGGCGACGACCGTGAGCACCTCGTGGAACGTGCGCGCGACCGGCCCGCGCAGCACGGGTCGCCCGGCGGGTGTGCGGCGGGGCACCATCGCCTCCTCCCAGTACCGCGGCACGCCGGTACCGAGGTCGAGCACGGTGTGGTCCCCGAGGACCTCGACCGAGACCTCGTCCTCGCGCGCGAGCGGGTGACCCGCCGCGACGGCGAGGACACGGCCCTCCGTGAGCACGCGCGGCCCCACGACGACGTCGGGCTCCCGGACGGGCGACCAGGTCACCTGCAGGTCGGCGACGCCCTCGCGCAGCGACCCGAACGGGTCCGAGAAGTGGAACTCGCGGCGCTCGACCGAGCACCCCGGGTGCCGAGCGGTGAACTCGTCGACCACGGGCTGCAGCTCGTGGCCGACGATGCCCATCGCGGCGACGCGCAGGACCCCGGCGGGGCGCTCGCCCGTGCGGCTGGCCGCGGCGATGCCGGACTGGATGAGCTCGTACCCCTGGCGCAGGTCGTCGCGCAGGCGGGCGCCCACCGGCGTGAGCTCGACGCGGCGGCTCGTGCGCTCGAACAGGGTGGTCCCCATGCGGCGCTCCTGCCGGCTGATCGCCTGGCTGACGCGGGCGGGGGAGACATGGAGCCGTTCCGCGGTCCGCCCGAAGTGCAGCTCGTCCGCGAGCGTCAGGAAGATCTCGATGTCCCTCAGGTCCACGCAGCCACCTCTGCCTCCGTCTCCGCGCACCGTTCACACCCGGTGAACGATCGCCCCAGCATGCGTCATTGATCACGTATCGGCGGAATCCGAGGCTGGAGCCATGAGACGACTCACCTACTTCGTGGCCCTCTCCATCGACGGCTTCATCGCCGGTCCGGACGACGAGGTCGACTTCTACCCCTCCTCCGACGCGTACAGCGCGCGCATGATCGAGACCCTGCCCGACGTGCTGCCCACGCACGGCCGGCGCCAGCTCGGCATCGACGACGAGCCCAACCGGACCTTCGACACGATCGTCATGGGGCGCCGGACCTACCAGCCGGCCCTCGACCTCGGCATCACCAGCCCGTACGCGCACCTGCGCCAGTACGTCGTGTCGGCGTCGCAGCCCGAGCTCGACCCGGCCGTGACCGTCGTCCGGGAGGACCCGGTCGGCCTCGTGCGCCGCCTCAAGGCCGAGGACTCGTCGCTCGACGTCTACCTCGCCGGCGGGGGCCTGCTCGCAGGCGCGCTCCTCGACGAGATCGACCGGCTCGTGGTCAAGCTCTACCCGGTGGTGGCAGGTGCCGGACGGACGGCGTTCGGCTCGGCGGGGTTCCGGCCGACCGCCTACGACCTGACCGACGTCGCCACGTTCGAGGGCGGCAACGCCGTCCTCACGTACGACCGTGCCTGAGCACGTCGCGGCGAAGGTGCTCCGGCACCGTGCGTCGCTGCTCACGGCGCGAGCGGTCGTGACGGTCCGGCTCCTGCGACCGCACTGCCGCCGTCGTGCGCGCCGTCGGCCCGGCGCGGGTGACGTCGCCGCCGACCCGGTCGGTGGGCTCGACGACCGGGGTGCGCGTCCGCGGCGCGGACGGTGCCCACCGCGGGCGTGGGCGCGGCCACGCACCTAGCCTGGCGCGCATGAGGCCGTTCCTGCTGCTCGCGTCGCGGGCGGAGGACCCCGCCGCGGACGGCGAGCACGACGCCGTGCTCCGGTACACCGGGCTCGGCACGGACGCGCTCCACCGCGTCCGGATGGAGGCCGGGCCGCTGCCGGCGATCGACCTCGACGCGTACTCCGGGGTGATCGTCGGCGGCAGCCCGTTCGACTCGTCGCTGCCCGAGGCGGAAAAGTCCCCGGTGCAGCGCCGCGTCGAGCGGGAGCTCGCGCCGCTCCTCGACGAGATCGTCGAGCGAGACGTCCCGTTCCTCGGCGCGTGCTACGGCGTCGGGACGCTCGG
>JAQSXO010000087.1 GCA_029256625.1 Cellulosimicrobium sp.
CTCCGTCACGCGACCCTCGGGAGCCGCGTCAGAGCGGCCGCACCTGCTCGGCCTGCGGGCCCTTGGTGCCCTGGCCGAGCTCGAACTCGACCTCCTGGCCCTCGTCGAGCGTGCGGTAGCCGTCGGTCTGGATCGCGCTGAAGTGCACGAAGAGGTCCTGTCCGCCGGCTGCGGGCGTGATGAACCCGTAGCCCTTCTCGGAGTTGAACCACTTCACGGTGCCCTGAGCCATCTACGTCTCCTCGTGCATCGTCGCCCGCGAGGCGACCCCCGCCCCGTGGTAGCCCGAGCCTAGCCCGCGAGCGGCGTGCACGGAAGGTCGAACGCGCGGCCGACGTCGTTGCTCTGCGGGGCGAACGAGCAGGTCACACGCACATGGCGACCGCCGACGACGGATCGCCTGTCGAGGCGGTCAGCCGACCGGCGTGATCGCGGACTTGATGATGACGGCGACGTCGCCCTCGCGCAGGCTCTCGACCTGCTGGACGTTCTCGGCCGGGATGCCCAGGGTCGCGGCGACGGCAGCAGCGGTGTCGCCGCGGTCGGGCACGTACCAGACGGTCGTGACGTCGACGGGTGCGGGCCCGTCCGGGTAGTCGGTGGCCACGGTGTTGCTGAAGCCCTGCGCGTCGAGCGCGTCCTTGCCCTTGCCCGCCTCGCCGCCGATCCCGCTGTCGTTGAGCACGCGGACGTACGCGCTCGGGTCGGCCGCGGCCATGAGCGTCGCGAGGTCCGGAGCCGCGGGCGTCTCCTCGACGGGCGATTCCTCCGTCGCCGGAGGCTCCTCCGTCGCCGGGGGCTCCTCGGTCCCCTCGGCGGGCGGCGCCTCGGTCTCCCCGGCCGCGGGCTCGGTGGACTGCGCCTGCGGCGGGTTCTCGGTCGCGCCGTTGTCCGACAGCAGCGCGACGCCCCCGTACGCGAGGCCGGCGAAGACGACGGCGACCAGCAGGAACGGCCACGTCTTGCTCCACCCGCTGCGCGGCGTGCGGTGCACCCCCACGGGCGCGCCCTGCTGCGCGGGCGCGTCGAACTCGTCGGGCGCGTAGGGGTAGCGGCTCTTCGTCACGGCGACAGGGTAGCCCGGTCCGCTGCCTGGTGGAACGCATCCGGCGCAGCCGCTTGACGAGCATGGGGTCGTGCGCGAGCGCCGCCGGGGAGTCGATGAGCGCGTTGAGCACCTGGTAGTAGCGCGTCGCGGTCATGTCGAACAGCTCGCGCACCGCCTGCTCCTTGGCGCCCGAGTACTTCCACCACTGCCGCTCGAACGCCAGGATCTCCTGGTCGCGCTCGCTCAGGCCCGACGCCGAGCCCTCCCGGACGGCCGGGTCGCCGACCGCGTCGGGTCCGTCGAGCACGTACGCCGCCTCGCTCATCGTTCCCTCCCTGCACTCTCTCGTCACGGGACCTGCGCACCCCGGTGCGCCTGGCCGCCTCTCAGCGTACGCACGAACCACACCGGTGTCATTCGTCCTCGCCGGAGCCGCCGGAGGCGTCCCCGAGGGCCGTTAGGCTCGGGGTCGTGGAGAGCGCACCCGCCCAGCCCGTCGACGTCGACCCGGTCAGCATCCCGGCCGCCCCCGATCCGACGCGGAGCCCCCGCCCCCCGCTCGCGGGCATCATGGCGCCCGACTGGGCGGAGGCCCTCGCGCCGGTCGAACCCCAGCTCCACGCGCTCGGGGACTTCCTGCGCACCGAGGTGGCGGCCGGACGCGAGTACCTGCCCGCGCCGTCGGCCATCCTCAACGCCTTCTCGCGACCCCTCGCGGACGTGCGCGTGCTCGTCGTCGGTCAGGACCCCTACCCGACGCCGGGGCACCCGATGGGGCTGTCGTTCTCCGTGCAGCCCCACGTGCGTCCCGTCCCGCGATCGCTCCAGAACATCTTCGCGGAGCTCGCCGAGGACGTCGGCGCTCCGACGCCCGCGAACGGCGACCTGTCGGCGTGGAGCGACCAGGGCGTCATGCTCCTCAACAGGGTGCTCACCGTCCGGCCGGGCGAACCCGGCTCGCACCGCGGGCAGGGCTGGGAGGCCGTCACGGAGGCGGCCATCCGTGCGCTCGTCGCGCGCGACGCCCCGCTCGTCGCGATCCTCTGGGGTCGGGACGCCGCCACCCTGCGCCCGATGCTGGGCGACACCCCCGTCGTCGCGAGCGCCCACCCGAGCCCGCTCTCCGCGCGCCGCGGGTTCTTCGGGTCGCGCCCGTTCTCCCGCGTCAACGAGCTCCTCGTCGCCCAGGGCGCCACCCCCGTCGACTGGACCCTCCCGACCGCGTAGCCCGTCCCCGCCGAGGTAGAGCCGTGGTTCCGCGAGGTAGAGCCCTGGTCGGTCGAGGTAGAGGCGTGGTTCTTGTGCCCGACGGCGCGTGGTCGCCCTGGGAGGTCGGGGTAGGTGGTGGCGCCACCATCCACCCCACCCGGATTCGTCTCCCCTTGGTCTGTGCTCGCCCCCGGCGAACCCCGCGCGGCAGGGCTCGTCCTACGCCTCCCCGCGCGACGGGTCCCACGCTTGCGCGCGGAGACGTCCTGGGCGCCGTCGCGTCCCGCCCTGCCGCGCCGCGTCGACCGGTGCGCCGGTGGCGGTAGCGCGGTCCGAGCGCGGGACGGTCCGCCAGACGTCCGAGCGCCGGCTGGACCCGCGGCGACCCGCCCGGTCGGCCCTCCGGGTCACACCTGGGAAGCGGCCGAACCCTCACGCGTGGTGACCTGATCGAGATCGGCGACCGGCCGCCGTCAGGCATGACCACGGCTCTACCTCGACCAACCAGGCCTCTACCTCGCGGAACCACGGCTCTACCTCGCTGAACCACGGCTCTACCTCGACCGACCAGGGTTCTCCCTCGGTGGGGCACGGGACCGACGGGAGCAGAATGGGCGGGTGACGACGCAGAACCCGACGACCACTCCCCTGGCCGGTGACGCCTCCGACGCCCCTCGACCCGACGACGCCCCGCCTCGCTGGTCGAGCTACGTCGCGATCGGCGACTCGTTCAGCGAGGGCCTGTGGGACCCCTACCCCGGCGAGGCGGACCACCAGCGCGGCTGGGCCGACCTCCTCGCCCAGCACCTCGCGGCCCGACGTGTCGCGGCGGGCGAGGAGCCGCTGCGCTACGCGAACCTCGCGATCCGCGGGCGCAAGCTGCGCTCGATCCTCACCGAGCAGGTCCCGGCGGCGCTGGAGCTGAAGCCGGACCTCGTGAGCGTCATCGGCGGGGGGAACGACATCCTGCGCCCGAACGCCGACGTCGACCGGCTCGCGCGCAACCTCGAGCACGCGGTGGCGCGCCTGCGCGGGGCGGGGATCGACGTGCTCATGGCCACCGGCTTCGACGCGTCGCAGTCGCCGCTCGTGGGCCTCACGCGCCCGCGCGTCGGGGTGTACAACGCGCACATCTGGTCGATCGCGCGCCGGCAGGGCGCGTACGTGCTCGACCTCTGGGGCATGCGCGCGCTCCAGGACTGGCGCGTGTGGTCGGAGGACCGCATCCACCTGACGCCCGAGGGTCACCGGCGGGTCGCGCAGGCGGCGCTCGTCGGGCTGGGCCAGGCGCCCGACGACGCGGCGTGGGACGACCCGTTCGCTCCCCTGCCGCCGCTCCCGGCGCTGGACCGGGCGCGGCAGAACGCGCAGTGGGTGCGGACGCACGTGGTGCCGTGGGCGCAGCGCCGGATCCGGGGTACGTCGTCGGGCGACGGCCGCCCTCCCAAGGCGCCCGAGCTGCTGCCGGTCCCGCTCGCGCAGGACTGACGGCCCTGGACCGGGCACGACGACGCCCCCGGCTCCACGGAGCCGGGGGCGTCGTGGTGGAGCCGCCTGTCGGGTTCGAACCGACGACCTTTCGCTTACAAGGCGAGTGCTCTACCAGCTGAGCTAAGGCGGCGTGCCCGGGCTGCCGGGCGAGCGAACAGACTACCTGCTCGCCCGACGGCCCGGGACCCCGGCCGGCGCCGCGCGCGGCACCGGCCTGCGGGGTCAGCCCTGCGCGGCCGTGACGGCCTCCGAGAGCGCGTTCGGGTCGCTCCAGTTGCCGTCCCAGCGCTCGCCGTCGATCGTGATCGTCGGCGTGCCGAAGCCGCCGGACTGCGGGTTCACGAGGGCCTCGTCCTGCGTGACGAGGCTCGTCGCGGTGGCGGCCCAGTCGCCGTACGTCTCGACGGCGGTCCCGTCGGCGATGCCCGCGGCGACGTCGGCCGGGACGCCGGCCTGCTCGGCCAGGTCCGCGATCTGCTCGTCGGTGAGGGTCGAGACGTTCTCCTCGGGCTGGTTCTGGAACATGATCGCGTTGAACGCGTTCATCTGCTCCGGAGCGCGGTCCGCGATCCACGCGGCGGCCGCCGCCGAGCGGGTCGAGAACTGCTGCGCGTTCGCCATGCGGTCGAGGATCGACACGGGGTGCAGGACGACCGTGATGTCGCCCGACTCGCGGAGCTGGTCGAGCGTCGCGCCGTTCGTCTCCTCGAACTGCCCGCAGATGGGGCACATGTAGTCGAGGTAGACGCCGACCTCGACCGCTCCCTCGTTCTCCGTCCCGGCCGCGCCGTCGGCGCCCATCGGGATGCCGCCGTCGTCGCGCGACGTGGACGGGCTCGTCACGTCGGCGAGGTTCCCGGCCGCGACCGCGTCGACCGTCTTGTTCTGGTCCTTCATGGCCGGGATCCACACGGCGAGGAACACGCCGACGAGCACGAGGACGCCCGCGACGAGCGCTCCGATCGTGATGAGGCGGTTCCGCTTGTCGCGCTTGGCCTGCGCCTCGCGCAGCGCGAGGGCCTCCGCGCGCGCGGCATCGCGGCGCTGGGCCTTGGTCTGGGCTTCGTTGCTGGGCATGGTCGTCCTCCGAGGGAGTTCCGAGAGCTGGGGATGTGTCGGGGTGCGCGCCGACGAGGGTCGCGCGGGCCGTGCGTCCGACGGCGTCGTCAGACGAGGGCGAGCCGCGGCGGACCGCGCCGCGTGCGCACCACCGCGTCGGCGAGGTGGTGCAGGGCGGCGGGGACGACGTCGGGCACCGGGCGGGCGACCCGACGGGCGCCCGCGACGAGCGCGCGCGCCGGGTGGAGCGCGCCCCGCACGACCACCCGCAGCGCACGCGCCGCCCCGGCCACGACGGCGCGGGAGCGCTCGTGCGCGCGTCGCGCCCACGCCGACACGCCCCACGCGACGGCCGCGGCCACCGCGTGCGCGACGACGACGGGCAGCGCGAGCACCCCGACCACGGTGACCATGGCGGCGGGGTCGCCGCCGAGGGCCGTGCCGGACGGGCAGTCCGGGGTCTCGTGGACGAGGGCGAGATGCATCCCCGCGACGCCCCACGCGCCCGGCACCGTGACGCACTGGTGCACGACGGCGTACCCGCGGTCGGCGAGCTGCGTCACCAGGGTGGCGACGAGCGTGAGGAGCAGGAGGGCGGGGCCGAGGAGACGGCCGGTCACGGGCACGACGGACGTGCGCGTCACGCCGCGCGACCACGCGCGCGGCACCGTCGTCCGGAGCACGGCGCCCATCCTACGCATGCGGGCTGGTAGCGGGCTGGGAGCGCTCAGCGCAGCGACGGAGGCCCGGGGAACGGCCACCACGTCACCCCGGGGTCGCCCGCGAGGAGCACCACGCACACGACCGTGAGGACGATCCCGACGCCGGCGAGCACGAGCGTCCCGGTGCGCCCCGGCGCGAGGCGCGCGAGGGCCGTGCGCGTCCCGTAGCGCGTGAGGTGGGTCAGCGGCCCGGCCCAGGCGAGCACGACGGCCGCGAGCGCCGCGAGGCCCAGGACGACGGTCGTGACGACCGGCGAGTTCCCGCCGTCCGCGCCCTCGACGACGACCCAGCGGTCGGACTCCAGCAGCCACCACCCGGCCACGACGACGAGCACCCCCGCGCACGCCGCCACGAGCAGCGAGGGCAGGGCTCCGACCGCGGCGCGCACGACGTACCAGGGCGACGCCGCGACGGCGCGCACGGTGTCGCGGGGCGAGACGCCGCGCCGCTCGCGGCGTGCGTGCAGGGACTCTGTGGTCACGCCGACGACGCGCGCGAGGACGACGAGGACGGACAGCACGACGAACCCGACCCCCGGGTAGAGCACGCCGAGCAGGACGAGGGGCGCGGCGAGCAGGAGCAGGGCGGTCCGGCGCGCGGCGGGCACGGGCCGCACGTACAGCGGCTCGCCGTCCTCGCCGACGGGCGGGGCGCCGAGGTCGTCCATGAGGTCGTGGCCGGCCGGCACGGCCATCGTGCGGCCGTCGTTGACCTGGGACTGCGACGTGGGCAGGGGTGGCGGGACGACCTGCGCCTGGCCGGTCCACGCCTGCGCGCCCGTGCCGCCGGGCACGACGGCGACGGGAGGCACCACCCGCGTGGGGCCGGTGGGCGGGCCGACGACCTGGGTCGCGGGGGCGACGTCGCCCGTGTCGGCGGCGTGCCGCAGGGCGGTGACGACCTCGGTCGGGCCGAGCCGCTGCGCGGGGTCGGCGTGCAGGGCGCCGGCGAGCACGCGTGCGGTGACGGGCCCGAGCCCCGCGAGGTCGGGTCGTCCGCTGCGCGCCCGGGCGAGCACGACGTCGGTGGGCCGGACCCCGAACGGCGCCCGCCCCGTCGCGGCGTACGCGAGGAGCGCGGCCCACCCCCACCAGTCGGTGCCGACGCTCGGGGCGGCGCCCTCCAGCAGCTCGGGCGCGAGGTAGCCGGGTGTGCCCATGACGAGGCCGGTCGACGTGACGCGCGCGTCCTCGAGCCCCTGGGCGATGCCGAAGTCGATGAGCACGGGGCCGCGCGAGGAGACCATGACGTTGCTCGGCTTGAGGTCGCGGTGCACCACGCCGGCCGCGTGCACGGACTCCAGCGCGGCGGCGAGCTGGTCGGCGAGCTCGTAGAGGTCCCACGCGTCGAGCGGGCCGCCCTCGGCGACCTCGTCCTCGAGGGTCGGGCCGTCGACCAGCTCGGTGACGATGAACGCGTCCGGACCGTCGAGCTCGACGTCGAGGATCTGCGCGACGGCAGGGTGCCGCAGGCGCTGCAGGGCGAGCGCCTCGCGCCGCAGCCGCTCGCGCCCCTGGGCCGCGGCGTCGAGGTCGACGTGCGCGTGGAGGAGCTTGATCGCGACGAGGTTCCCGCCGCCGTCGTGCGCGCTGTGGACGGTGCCCATGGCCCCCGAGCCGAGCCGCGCGCCGATGAGGTAGCCCCCGACCTCGCTGCCCGGCGCGGGGCCGCGCGACGGCCCGCCGGGGGCGGTCCGCGCGTCGACGCGCTGCGTGGGCTCCTCCATGGTGACAAGGTAGCCGCAGCGGGCGGGTCATCGCCTTCCGGACCGGCCGACGTGCCCGGTGGGCGACTCGGCCCGGGACGGACGGCCCGTCCGCGCGCCGGGCGGGCCGACTACCCTGGGTCGCCCAGGCGCGATCCATCGAAGCTCAAGGAGTAGTCCATTGACAGGCAAAGAGGGATTCGATCTCGTCGTGGTGGCCAACCGGCTGCCCGTGGACTTCACGGTCGGACCCGGTGGCGACGTCGCTGAGTGGAACCGCTCGCCCGGCGGTCTGGTCACGGCGCTCGAGCCCGTCATGCAGGCGTCCGACGGCGCGTGGGTGGGCTGGTCCGGCGCACCCGACCTGGCGAGCGAGCCGTTCGACGCGGACGACATGCGGCTCGTGCCCGTGACCCTCTCGGCCGACGAGATCGAGCGCTACTACGAGGGCTTCTCCAACGACACGCTCTGGCCGCTCTACCACGACGTCATCTCGCCGCCCACCTACCACCGCACGTGGTGGGAGGCGTACCGCCGCGTCAACCAGCGCTTCGCCGACGCCGCGGTCGCGCAGGTCTCGCCGGGCGGCGTCGTGTGGGTGCACGACTACCAGCTCCAGCTCGTGCCGCAGATGATCCGCGCCCAGCGCCCGGACGTGCGGATCGGGTTCTTCAACCACATCCCGTTCCCGCCCCTCGAGCTGTTCCAGCAGCTCCCGTGGCGGCGCCAGGTGCTCGACGGCCTCCTCGGCGCGGACCTCGTGGGCTTCCAGCGCGCCGGCGACGCCGCGAACTTCATCCGCGCCGTGCGCCGCCTGCGCGCGCACACGACGCGCGGCCCCATCATCACGGTCCCCGGCGAGGACGGCCGGGACCGGCACGTCCGCGCCGCGGCGTTCCCCATCTCGATCGACTCGCGCCGCTTCGACGAGCTCGCCCGCACGCCCGAGGTGCAGCAGCGCTCGCGCGAGATCCGCGCGGACCTCGGCGACCCGGACATCATGATGCTCGGCGTCGACCGCCTCGACTACACCAAGGGCATCCGGCACCGCATCAAGGCCTACGGCGAGCTCCTGCAGGACGGGCGCCTCGACGTCGAGCACGCGACGCTCGTCCAGGTGGCGAGCCCGAGCCGCGAGAACGTCGACGCCTACCAGGAGCTGCGCGAGCACGTCGAGGGCGCCGTCGGGCGCATCAACGGGGAGTACGCCGAGATCGGGCACGCCGCGATCCACTACCTGCACCACTCCTACCCCCCGGAGGAGATGGCCGCGCTGTACCTCGCGGCGGACGTCATGCTCGTCACCGCGCTGCGCGACGGCATGAACCTCGTCGCCAAGGAGTACGTCGCGGCGCGCTCCGACGACCGGGGCGTCCTCGTGCTCTCGGAGTTCACGGGGGCGGCCGACGAGCTCTCCTCGGGCGCGCTCCTCGTCAACCCGCACGACATCGACGGGATGAAGGACATCATCGTGGCGGCCGCGCACATGGACCATCGCGAGCAGCGCAAGCGCATGCGCCGACTGCGCCGCAAGGTCCTCAGCGACGACGTCGCGAAGTGGTCGGAGTCGTTCCTCGGCGTCCTGACGGCCATGCCGTCGCGCGTGCCGCGCCGCCCGGCCGACGACGGCGACCCGGAGCAGCAGGCCGACCTCGCCGCGGAGCTCGGCGCGTGACCCCGCCCGACGCCCGCCCCGGAGGGCCGACGTCCCTGCCCCGACCCGTCGCCGACGCCGTCCGCGCCTTCGCGGCGGACGGCAGCGACGCCCCGCACGCCCGGCTCGTCGCGCTCGACTTCGACGGGACGCTCGCGCCGCTCGTCGACGACCCGCACGCGGCGCGCATGGCACCGGCGGCACGGGCCGCGGTCGACCGCCTCGGGAGGGTGCTCGCGGGGACGACGACGCGCCTCGCCCTGGTCTCGGGGCGCCACCTCGCGGACCTCGCCGAGCGCAGCGTGCCGCCCGTCGGGACCTTCCTCGTCGGCAGCCACGGCGCCGAGACGGGCGTCGTCACGCCGTCGGGCCTCGAGACGGTCCCGCTCGAGCTGACCGCGGACCAGGCCGACGCCCTCGCGGCGCTGCGCGCGGGGCTCGCGGACGCCGTGGCGGGCCGCGAGGGGGCGTGGGTCCAGGACAAGCCGAGCGCCGCCGTCCTGCACACGCGGCTCGCGTCCCCGGCGGACACGCGCGCGGCCGAGGACGCCGTGGACGCCGTGGCCGAGCGGCTGGGGCTGCACGCGATGCACGGCAAGGACGTCGTGGAGGTCGCGGTCGTCGAGACGTCCAAGGGCGAGGCGGTCGACCGGCTGCGGGACGTCGTCGGGCAGGACGCCGGGCTCGCCGGCGCACGCACGCGCGTGCTGTACGCCGGCGACGACACCACCGACGAGACCGCGTTCGCCGTCCTCGGCACGGGTGACCTGGGGGTCAAGGTCGGAGACGGCGAGACCCGGGCCGGCTCACGGGTGCCCGACGCCGATGGGCTGGCCGCGGCGCTCGACCTGCTCGCCGACCTGCTGGGACGTGCGGAGGGCTGACGCGCGGGTCACGGGCCGCCACGGAACCGCTACCCGATCGTGACCGGCTCTGTGACGAAGCACTCAGAAGCCGGAGTAGTATCGGGTCCACGATGACGTCGGGTCCCCTGCCCGTACCGGAGGGGGTCCGACTTCTTCTGTGTCGTCGAAGACACGCTCGTCCGCCATCGCGAACAGCTACGTCGACGTGGCACGTCACTGCACAACGGATCGTCCGGCACGTACCTGCCGGTGGAGGGATGTACCAGTCATGGCTACGGTCACCTACGACCACGCAACCCGGCTCTACCCCGGGACCGAGCGCCCCGCCGTGGACCAGCTCAACCTGCACATCGAGGACGGCGAGTTCCTCGTCCTCGTCGGCCCCTCGGGCTGTGGCAAGTCGACCTCGCTCCGCATGCTCGCGGGCCTCGAGGACGTCAACGGCGGTCACATCTACATCGGCGACCGCGACGTCACGGACGTCCAGCCGAAGGACCGCGACATCGCGATGGTGTTCCAGAACTACGCGCTGTACCCGCACATGTCCGTCGCGGACAACATGGGCTTCGCGCTGAAGATCGCCGGCACGCCGAAGGCGGAGATCCGCCAGCGCGTCGAGGAGGCCGCGAAGATCCTCGACCTCACCGAGTACCTCGACCGCAAGCCGAAGGCGCTCTCCGGTGGTCAGCGCCAGCGCGTCGCGATGGGCCGCGCGATCGTCCGCCAGCCGCAGGTGTTCCTCATGGACGAGCCGCTGTCGAACCTCGACGCCAAGCTCCGCGTCCAGACCCGTACGCAGATC
>JAQSXO010000088.1 GCA_029256625.1 Cellulosimicrobium sp.
GAGCGGTGGAGCTGGACGGCGGCGGCGGGCAGGGCGTTCGCGGCCTCGAACACCGCGAGCGGCGTGAGCACGATGACCGACAGCTCCACGGGCGCGAGCGTCCCGGCCGTCACCGCCGGGATGCCGAGCAGGAGCGACGCGAGCACGGCGAGGCCGACCGCGAGCGCGGCGATCCCCGCGGCGACCCCCGCGGGGCGGGCGCCGTCGTCGGTCACCCGGGCGAGATCCCGGTCGGTCGTACGCAGGTCGTCGAGGCGCGCGCCGAGACGGCCGGAGACGGCGAGCGGGCCGGACTGCTCGAGGATCTCGAGCGTCGTCGCGGTCATCGCCGCGCGCGTCGTCGCGCCGCGCGCCTCGACCTCGCGTGCGGACCGCGCGGAGAGCCACGGCGCGACGACCGCCGCGAGGAGCAGGCACAGCGCGAGGGCGACGCCCGCGGCGGGCAGGAACGCCCCGACGAGCACCACGGACCCCACGGAGATCGCCAGCGCGACTCCGGCCGGGACGAGGGCGCGCACGACGACGTCGCCCACCGCGTCGACGTCCGCGCCGACCCGGGCGAGCAGGTCACCGCGCCGCAGCCCGACGAGCGCACCCGGCGATCCCTCCGCCAGCGCGGTGTAGAGGTTGGCGCGCAGGGCGGCCATGCCGCGCAGCGCGACGTCGTGCGAGGCGAGCCGCTCGAGGTAGCGGAACACCCCGCGCGAGATGCCGAACGCGCGGACGCCGACGACCGCCACGGACAGCGTGAGGACGGGCGGCATCTGCGAGGCGCGCGCGATGAGCCACGCGGCGACGGCCGCGAGACCGACGGCGCTCCCCAGCGAGAGCGTGCCGAGCACGACGGCCCACACGACGCGGCGCCAGCGCACGTCGAGCAGCCCGACCGCGCGCCACAGCGGGTCGGCGGCGAGGCGCGCACGAGGTCCGGTCACGGGTGCCTCCCCTCGGCGCCCGCGCCGGTCGCGGCGAGCGCGGTCGGCGCCACCAGGTCGGTACCCGACGTCGAGGTCGCGGTCAGGGGCGCGGAGCGCACCTCGACGACGTCGTCGGCCGCGCGCACGAGCGAGGCGCGGTGGGCGACGACGACCACGGTGCGGCCCTGGTCCCGGAACGTCCGGACGGCGTCGAGCACCACCTGCTCGCCGCGCGCGTCGAGGTGGGCGGTCGGCTCGTCGAGCACGACGAGCGGGACGTCGGCAGGGTCGCCGAGCAGGGCTGCGGCGAGCGCGACGCGCTGGCGCTGGCCCACGCTCAGGCCGACGCCGCCGCGCCCCACCTCGGTGTCCCACCCGCCGGGCAGCGTCGCGAGCACGGTGTCGAGGCCGGCGGTGCGGGCGGCGCGGTCGAGGTCGGCGTCGCTCACGGGCAGGCCGCCGGCGACGACGTCGCGCAGACGGCCCGGGGCGAGCACCGGGCGCTGGGGGAGCCAGGCCATCTGGGGCCAGAACGTCGTGGGGTCGACGTCGGCCAGGTCGAGCGGCTCCGCACCCGGAGCGGTCACGGTGGCCGTGCCCCGGTCGGGGCGGACGAGGCCGAGGAGGACGAGCGCCGTCGTCGTCTTGCCTGCGCCGCTGGGCCCGGTGAGGGCCACGACGCGCCCGGGCGCTCCGAGCCGGAGCTCGAGGTCGAGGTCGGCGGGGGCGAGCACGTCGCGCTCCCCGGCGCGGACGCTCACGCCGCGCAGGGCCAGCGTGGTGCCGGCGAGCGCGGGAGCGGGGGTCGTCCCGGGCTCGGGAGCCTCCTCGTCGAGCACCGCGAACGCCTGCTCCGCCGCGGCGATGCCGTCGGTCGAGGCGTGGAAGTGGAGGCCGACCTGGCGCAGCGGCAGGTAGACCTCGGGCGCGAGCACGAGCACCGCGAGCGCGGGCTCGAGCTCCATGCCCCCGTGCACGAGGCGCAGCCCGACGCCCACCGCGACGACCGCCACGGACAGCGTCGTGAGGAGCTCGAGGACCATGCCGGAGAGGAACGCGATGCGCAGCGTGCCCATGGTCGCGCGCCGGTTGGCCTCGCCGAGGGCGCGGACACGCCGCTCGGGCCCGCGGGCCCGCCCGAACGCGAGGAGCGTCGGCAGCCCGGCGAGCAGGTCGAGCACCTGCGCGCCGAGCCGCTGCATGACGACGAGGCGCCGCTCCGACGTCCCCGCGGTGAGGCGCCCGACGAGCGTCATGAAGATCGGGACGAGGGGGATGGTCACGGCGATGATCACGGCCGAGACCCAGTCCATGCCCAGCACGACGGCGAGCGTCGCGGGCGTGACCGTCGCGGCGAGCAGGAGCTGGGGCAGGTATCGCACCATGTACGGCTCGAGGGCGTCGAGCCCGCGCGTCGCGAGCGTGGCGACCTCGGGGCCGCGGCCCGACGCGAGCCAGCGCGGCCCGAGGGCCACGGCGTGCGTGACGACCTGCTCGCGCAGCTCCGCCACGGTCCGCGTCGCGGCGCGCAGCGCGAACCGTTCCTGCGCCCAGGACGTCGCGGCGCGGGCCGCGACGACCCCGGCGAGCAGCCCGACCCGCGGCCCGAGGTCGGCCAGGTCGGCCGTCCCCTGGACGGCCGGCGCGAGGACCGACGCGAGGACGACCGCCTGGGCGACGACCAGGGCCGCCGTGGCGAACCCGAGCACCGCCGTCAGGACGACGTACCCTCGCGCGGCCCGCGCGTGGCGCAGGAGCCGCGGGTCGAGCGGCTTCACGAGCCGGAGCCCTCGCCGTCGGTCAGGCCGCGGCCGGTCGAGCCGCCCGAGGACGCCCCGCCGAACGCTGCCTCGCGGACCTTCTTGAGCGACAGTCCGGCGGGCGCGGGGATGTCCTTCGTCGACAGGCGGCGGCGGAACACCCAGTACGTCCACGACTGGTAGGCGATGACGAGGGGCGTGAGGATCACGGCGACCCACGTCATCACGGTGAGCGTGTAGTCGGTCGACGACGCGTTGTGCACCGTCAGCGAGTTCGCCGGGTCGACGGCGGGCATCACGTCGGGGTACATCGAGCCGAAGATCAGCACGACGGCGGCGACGATCGTCAGGGCCGACGCCGTGAACGCGCGTCCCTCGGAGCCCTTGCGGTTCGCGAGGAGCGTCGTCACGAGCCCGGCAGCGGCGAGCACGACGGCGGCCCACGTCCAGGGCACCGAGTACGCGACCTGGGCCCAGACGGCCCAGCCGCCGGCGAGCACGAGCGCGGCCACGCCGAAGACGGAGGCGTGCTGACGGGCGCGGGCGCGGATCTCGCCGTCGGTCTTGAGCGCGACGAAGACCGAGCCGTGCAGCAGGAACAGGCTCAGCGTGACGAGACCGCCGAGCAGCGCGAACGGCGACAGGAGCGAGAAGAACCCGCCGACGAACTGGTGGTCGGCGTCGAGCTGCACGCCGCGCACGAGGTTGGCGAACGCGACGCCCCACAGCACGGCGGGGACCCACGACCCGACCTGGATCGCGACGTCGCAGCGGCGCGCCCAGCCCTCGTCGCGGATCTTGCCGCGGTACTCGAACGCGACGCCGCGCACGATGAGCGCGACGAGGATGAGCAGGAGCGGCAGGTAGAAGCCGGAGAAGAGGGTCGCGTACCACTCGGGGAAGGCGGCGAACGTCGCGCCGCCCGCGGTGAGCAGCCACACCTCGTTCCCGTCCCAGACGGGGCCGATGGTGTTGATGAGGACGCGGCGCTCCTTCTCGCGGTGCTCCTTGTCACCGCGCGGGAGGATCGACAGCAGCATGCCGACCCCGAAGTCGAAGCCCTCGAGCACGAGGTAGCCGGTCCACAGGACCGCGATGAGCACGAACCAGACGACGGCGAGATCCACGGTGTCTCCTGAGTTTTCTGGGCGGGTTCAGGCGCGTCGGGTCAGTACGCGAAGGACAGCGGGCGGTCGGCTGCCTCGGAGTCCTCGTCCGGCGGCTCCTGGGCCTCCGGGGACTCGTCGCGGACCGTGAGCGGGACGCCCTCGATCGCGTAGCGCCGCATGAGCGTGAACCAGACCCCCGCGAGCGCCCCGTAGAGGAGGGTGAAGACGATCATCGACGTCAGCACGACGCCGGGGCTCACCACGGTGGACACGCCGCGCTCGGTGAGCAGCCGGATCTGGTCGATGCCCGTGGGGTTCGGCGCGACGACCCAGGGCTGGCGGCCCATCTCGGTGAAGATCCAGCCGAACGAGTTCGCGAGGAACGGCATGGGGATGGCGATGAGGCCGACGCGCGCGAACCACGTGTTGTCCGTGACCCGGCCCTTGCGGGTGAGCCACAGCGCCATGAGCGCGAGGAGCACGGAGCCGGCGGCCATGCCGATCATGAGCCGGAAGGACCAGTAGGTCATCGCGAGGTTCGGCGTGTACGTGACGGGGTCGCCGGCCGCGGTGACGTCGCCGTAGCGCTCGGTCATCTGCTCCTGGACGTCCTCGACCCCCGGCAGGTAGCTCTCGGGCCCGGAGAAGTGGCCCGTGCCGAGGTACGACGCGAGACCGGGGATCTCGATGAGGTGCGTGACGTTCTCGCACGAGTTCGACAGGTCGCCGATCGTGAGGATGGAGAACGCGGCGCCCTCCGAGCCCTGGCAGAGCGCCTCGGCCGACGACATCTTGCCGGGCTGCTGCTCGTACATGATCTTGCCCTGGATGTCGCCGGAGACGGCGACCCCGAGCCCGCCGACGAGCATGGCGATGACGCCGAGCGTGACGGCCGGGCGGTAGACGTCGCGCGCGAGCTCGACGTTCTCCGCCTTGCGGGTGCGCACGAGGCGGACCATCCACCAGGCGGCGATGCCCGTGACGAACGTCCCCGCCGTGAGGAAGGTCGCCGTGATCTGGTGCGGGAACGCGGCCCAGAGGGTGTTGTTCGTGAGGACGGCGCCGATGTCGTTCATCTCGGCGCGCCCGGTCTCGGGGTTGTAGATCGCGCCGACCGGGTGCTGCATCCACGAGTTGGCGGCCAGGATGAAGAACGCGGAGAGGTTGGTCGCGATCGCCACGGCCCAGATGCACGCGAGGTGCACCTTCTTGTTGAGGCGGTCCCACCCGAAGATCCACAGGCCGAGGAAGGTCGACTCGATGAAGAACGCGGCGAGCGCCTCCATGGCCAGCGGGGCGCCGAACACGTCGCCGACGAAGCGCGAGTACTCGCTCCAGTTCATGCCGAACTGGAACTCCTGCACGATGCCCGTCACCACGCCGAGCGCGAAGTTGATGAGCAGGAGCTTGCCGAAGAACTTGGTCAGGCGCAGCCACCGCTCGTTGCCGGTGCGCACCCAGGCCGTCTGCATGATCGCGACGAGGGGTGCCAGCCCGATCGTCAGCGGGACGAAGATGAAGTGGTAGACGGTCGTGATGGCGAACTGCCACCGGGCGAGATCCAGGGCTTCCACGTGCGCTCCTCGGGGGGCCGACGGGGTCGGCAGGCTTCAGGGGGAGGTGCTGGGCTAGACGCCGGTCGCGGTGGTCCGGGGAGGGCCGCCGCACTTCGGCGCTAGGCCCAATCTGCCCCATCGACGGGGCGGGAGATGACGCGAAGTACTGAAAACACGCCGCTTGTGACTATGTTCACAAGCCCGCGGGACCATGGTCCCGCCCCGCCGGGACCCGCGGCCCGGTCGGCGGTGCGTGTCGTCGGGGTTCGTTCGCGCCCCTGTGCGATACTGGGCGGAGCCGGGTGGGCTCCGCATCGCCCTCCCGACGAGCACGAGATCGCGGCACCAGCGGACCGCGGCAGTCGGAGCGCCGACCGGGGCGAAGGGCCCGGTGGCAGGCGCCCGCGCCGCGCACGCGGACCGCGGCCGTGGCCGACGACTTCCGTCGCCGGACGACGCGCTCCGGTGCGCTCGTCCCGAGCGACGACCGACCGCCCCGAGGGGCCGCACGGTGCGGGGCGGTCCCTGTGGCAGCAGGAGCACGACGCGTGACGCTCGACAGCACCTCCGACAGCACCCCCTCAGAGTCGACGGCGGACACCGCCGCCGCTCAGGACCGGGCCGAGAGCCCGACCACCTCCAGGCGCAAGCCCGCCCGCCGCCGCGCGACGCGCAGCGCGGCACCGCCTCAGGCGCCGCCCGCGCCGGCCGGGGACGTGACCGTCCCCGCCGACGAGCCTGCGGCGCCCGCCGACCCGGCTCCCGTCGCCGACGTGGACCCCGGCCCCGACGCGGCCGAGAAGAAGCCGGCGCGCCGCTCACGCCGCGCGACCCGGACGACGTCCGCGCCCGTCGAGCCTGCCGCGGACGTGGCCGAGGCCCCTGCCGCGACCGTCGCGGACGCAGCGGCGCCGGCCGACGGCCCCGTGACCGCCGACGCCGCTGCGAGTTCCGGTGTCGAGACGGCGACCGCGCCGAAGAGCCGCGCACGCACCGCACGCCGCGCCCAGGGCGGCGCGAAGAAGGCCGCCGCTCCCGACGACGCCCCGCTCGACGTGCTCTCCGAGTTCGGGTTGAGCGCGCCGCCCGCCGCGGAGCAGGCAGCACCCGCCGCCGGGCCGGACGCGGACGCCCTGCTGGGAGCCTCCGACGCGCCGCGCAAGACCAAGCGCACCCGGACGGCTCGCAAGGAGACGCCGGCCGTCGAGGCCCCTGTTCCCGAGGCTCCGGCGGCGGAGGCCCCGGTCGAGGCCGAGGCCCCGGCGGAGAAGAAGCCCGCCCGCCGCTCGCGGCGTGCGACCGCAGCGGCGGGCGCACCCGCTCCCGAGGCCCCGGCCGCGACGCCCGACGTCCCGGCGCCGGCCGCCGGGGCCTCCCCGGCCGCTGAGGCAACCCCGTCCGTCGAGGTGGCCCCGTCCACCGAGGCGGAGGCGCCGGCCCCGGCCGAGACCGCGAAGAAGCCTGCGCGCCGCTCGCGCCGCGCCACCTCGAAGGCCGCGCCCGTCGAGGCCGCGCCCGAGGCGCAGCAGAACGCCGGGCCCCCGACGGGCGACGCGTCCGCGACGCCCGCCGCGCCGGAGAGCCCGGTCTCGCCCGCCGCGACCGGCGCGGGCACGAGCACGCCGCGCCTCGCGACGACCGCCCTGCTCTTCCAGGCGCCCGACCCCGCGGCCGCACCCCGTCGTCCGCGTCGAGCCCAGAGCCCGGCCGGACCGCCCCGCCACGTCGAGCCCGCGCCGGTGGCGGCGGAGACGGCCCCGGTCGCGCCCGAGCCGCGAGAGCGGACCGCGAAGAAGGCGCCGAGCGCCCCGGTCGCCCCCGAGCGCACGGAGGACGTGACGGTCGAGGTCGCGCTCACGGGTGAGGACGCCGCGGCCGTCGAGGAGATCGAGGCCATCGAGTCGGAGCTCGTCGCCGAGGGGATCGAGCTGCCCGACGACGCGTTCGGCCCGGAGGACTTCGCGGACCTCGAGGAGGCCGAGGACGAGGACGAGGCTGAGACCGGTGAGGAGCAGGCTGCGTCCGAGGACGCCGAGTCGGGCCCCCGCCGCCGTCGTCGCCGTGGTGGCCGTGGCCGCCGTGGGCGCCCGGACGCGGGCCGCGAGCAGGACGACAACGGCGAGGCGCCGGCCGAGGGCGACGAGACGTCCGACGCGGGCGCGACCGCGGAGGCCGACGAGGCGGAGCACGAGCCCGCGGACGCCGAGGCCGGCGAGGACGAGTCGGGCGGCAGCCGCCGGCGCCGTCGCCGTCGCCGTGGTGGGCGGGGCGAGAGCGGCGAGTCCTCCTCGACCCGCTCGCGCCCGCGCGAGCGCAGCCTGGCCGACGAGGTCACGGCGCTCAAGGGATCGACGCGCCTCGAGGCGAAGCGTCAGCGCCGCCGCGAGGGTCGCGACGCGGGCCGTCGTCGCCAGATCATCACCGAGGCGGAGTTCCTCGCGCGCCGTGAGGCGGTCGAGCGGTCGATGGTCGTGCGCGAGCGCGCGGGCCGCACGCAGATCGCCGTGCTCGAGGACGGCGTGCTCGTCGAGCACTACGTCTCCCAGCAGTCGCAGGCGTCCATGGCGGGCAACGTCTACCTGGGCCGGGTCCAGAACGTGCTGCCGAGCATGGAGGCGGCGTTCATCGACGTCGGCAAGGGCCGTAACGCCGTGCTGTACGCGGGCGAGGTGAACTGGGACGCGGCCGGGCTCGAGGGCCAGCCGCGGCGCATCGAGCAGGCGCTCAAGTCGGGCGACTCCGTGCTCGTGCAGGTGACGAAGGACCCGATCGGGCACAAGGGCGCGCGCCTCACGTCGCAGATCACGCTCGCGGGCCGCTACCTCGTGTTCGTGCCGGGCGGCGGCATGACGGGCATCAGCCGCAAGCTCCCCGACACCGAGCGCAACCGCCTCAAGAAGATCCTCAAGGAGGTCGTGCCCGACGGCGCGGGCGTCATCGTGCGCACCGCCGCCGAGGGCGCGAGCGAGGAGGAGCTGCGTGCCGACGTCGAGCGGCTGCGCGGTCAGTGGGAGGCCATCGAGAAGAAGTCGAATAGCGCCTCGGCGCCGGCGTTGCTCCAGGGCGAGCCCGACCTCGCGATCCGCGTGGTCCGCGACATCTTCAACGACGACTTCAGCTCCCTCGTCGTCGAGGGCGACGGGGCGTGGAGCGAGATCTCCTCGTACGTCGAGGAGCTCGCCCCGGACCTGCGCGAGCGCGTCTCCAAGTGGACGGGCACGCAGGACGTCTTCACCGTGCACCGCGTCGACGAGCAGCTCGCCAAGGGCATGGACCGCAAGGTCTGGCTGCCGTCGGGCGGCTCGCTCGTCATCGACCGCACCGAGGCGATGACCGTCGTCGACGTCAACACGGGCAAGTTCACCGGCTCGGGCGGCACGCTCGAGGAGACGGTGACGCGCAACAACCTGGAGGCGGCCGAGGAGATCGTCCGCCAGCTCCGGCTGAGGGACATCGGCGGCATCATCGTCATCGACTTCATCGACATGGTGCTCGAGTCCAACCGCGACCTCGTGCTGCGTCGCCTCGTCGAATGCCTGGGCCGCGACCGGACCAAGCACCAGGTCGCCGAGGTCACGTCGCTCGGGCTCGTGCAGATGACGCGCAAGCGCGTCGGCCAGGGCCTGGTCGAGGCGTTCAGCGAGACGTGCGAGCACTGCCACGGGCGCGGCTTCATCGTGCACACCGACCCGATCGAGAAGTCGGGCGGCAACGGTCGCGGGGGCCACGACCACGGCGGCAACGGCGGGAGCAGCGGCCCGGCGGCTGCGGAGGAGCCGGCCGAGGCCGGGCGCTCGCGGTCGCGCCGCAAGCGCGGTACCGCCACCGCCGCGGCCGGCAAGGACACCGCCATCACGCTCCCGCAGCCGGCCGTCCCGGTCCTGCCGGAGGTCTCTTCTGAGGCGCGCGAGGCCGTGAAGGCCACGCTCGCGACGATCGCCGCGGCCGCGGCGCACGCCCACGAGCACGAGCACGACGGCGCGGACCCCGCGCAGGTCGCCGGCGACGACGCGCACGCGGAGCCTGGCGAGGACTGACGGGGACCGCACCCGGCGGCGTACCGCGGTACGCCGTCGGGTCGCGCGCCCGCCTGCGCGGGTGGCGAGCGGACGACCTCGAGGGGACCGTGCGTCGCTGCGAGCGGAGCACGTGTTCATCCACGTCACCCGCACCTGGCATCATGCCGCCATGGGTTACGACCTCTCGGGCCGCCTCGTCGTCGGCGTCGCCTCGTCCGCACTGTTCGACCTCACCGAGTCCGACCGCGTGTTCCGCACGCAGGGGGAGGCGGC
>JAQSXO010000555.1 GCA_029256625.1 Cellulosimicrobium sp.
GCGCCGAGCTGGTCGAGGTAGCCGACGATCGTGTAGACGAACGAGTCGTAGTTGTCCACGACGAGGATGCGGGTCTGGTGGGTCATCGCGGGGCCTCCACGGACGCTGCGCCGGCGGCGTCGGTCTGGATGTTGGGGTCGTTGAACGGCATGTACTCGGACACGATCGGGAACAGCCACTCGAAGCAGGCCAGCACGACGGCGGCCGCGAGGACGAGCAGGATCAGCACCCGCACCCACGCGGGCCCGGGCAGCACGCGCCACAGCGCCCCGTACATCACGCGCTCCCTTCGGCAGCCGGAGCAGTCTGGCCGACCAGGTCGGGCGGCGTGCCGTCCTCGACGGGCATCCAGTAGTCCAGCTTGGCGTTGACGATGAACCGGGCCACGAGCGAGTTGAGCCCGATCGGGTGGCACGTTGTCAGGGTGAGGTACCGCTCGGTGGGCTCCACGCCCGGCTGCCACGGCACGGGCGCGACGGCCTCCACCTGGTCCGGCTTCACCGCCTGCATGTGGTCCACGCGGTACACGTACCAGACGCCGCCGGCCTCGACGACGATCGGGTCGCCGACCTGGAGCTCCTCCACGTCGTGGAAGATCTTGCCGTACGTCTGCCGGTGGCCCGCGAGCGAGAAGTTGCCGACGTCGCCCGGCATGACGGTCTCGGGATAGTGCCCGGCCATCGCCTGGTCGAGGATCGAGCGCTTGTCGGTCCCCTCCGCGATCGGCATCATCTTGCCGTCCCAGCGCGGCACGTAGAGCGTGCCCCACACCTCGCCCAGGGCGGGGGCCTCCATGACGGGGGGCGCGTCGCGCCGGACCGCCGTCGCGACGTCGGCCGCGTCCGGGGTGGGGGCGTCCATCTCCTCCAGGACCTGCGCCTGCACGCGGTCCGCCTGCACGTCGGTCCACCAGAGCTGCCAGACGACGTACAGGCCCAGCAGGATGCCGAGCGTGATGAGCAGCTCGCCGACGACGCCCACGACGGTCGAGGCGGCGCCCCGCCCGGAGCTGCGGCGGCCCGCGTGCCGCACGGGGGGAGTGGCCGTCGACGTCACGACGCCACCGCGTCGGACGGCCGCGCGTAGCGGAGCTCGAGCGCGCCCTCGTACCCCGGGAGCTCGAGGTCGGACTCGTCCTCGACCGACCATCCGAGGTTCACGGCGTCGACGTACTCCTGGTAGACCTGCACGCCCGGCGAGCGCTCCAGCGCGTCCCGCAGCGCGTCGGGGTCGCCGACGGCCTCGACGACGTAGGGCGGCGAGTACACGCGGCCGTGCAGCAGGAGGATGTTTCCCGCGCAGCGGAACGCCGACGTCGCGGTGACGCGCTGGCCCTGCAGGGTCATCGCCTCCGCCCCGCCGGCCCACAGGGCGTTGACGACGGACTGGATGTCCTGCTGGTGCACGACGAGGTCGTCCGGGCGGATCTGCGGAGGGTAGTTGCCCTCCGGAGGGGCGTCGTCGAGCGTGACGGACAGGCCCGTGCCGCTGACCGGCGTGGTGCCCGCCGCGACCGCGGTGCGCGACGCGAGCTCCGGGTCGACCCCCGCCGGGGTGTCACCCGTCTGCGACAGGGCGGCGATCTCCTGCGTGAGCGCGTCGACCTGGGCCGTGAGATCGGCGACGCGGTCGGACTCGCGGTCGACGAGCTGGGCCAGGTTCTCCGGGTGCCGCGAGTCCTCCCCGCGGGCGAGACGCGCGTTCGCGGTGAACATCACGCCGGCGAGAGCGAGGACGAGCGCGACGGTCACGGCGGACCGGACGCGGCGCGAGCGGGGGGCCGCGGGGGTCGGTCCGTCGGCGACGGGCTCGTCGGGCGACGCAGGCGTCGCGGAGGCGGGGTCGGTGCTGCTCACGCGACCGTCTCCTTCCTGGCCGGACGACGTCGTCGACCGGGTCCCTGCCGTGCCTCTGTCCGTGCCACCGCCACCCGTTCGGGCCGTTGCCCGCGCGCGGTGTCCGTGCCTATTGTGTGCGCCCACTACGCTAGTCGACGAACGTCGTCCACGATCGTGACGGACCCGTGCTCCTACGGCGCGGTGCGTCCCGACGCCGCCCGCAGCGGACCCCACCAGGACAGGAGCCCACCCTCGTGCCCGAGTCGAAGTCGCGCAAGAAGCCCAAGCCGCAGCGTCCGCCGAGCGTGCCCAAGCCCGAGTCGGGCAACCCGCGCTGGCTCGTGCCCACGATGCTCGGGCTCATGCTCCTCGGGCTGGCGTGGATCGTGCTCTTCTACCTCAGCGGGTCCGCACAGCTCCCGATCCCGGCGCTGGGCGCCTGGAACCTGGGTGTCGGCTTCGCGTTCATCATCGCCGGGTTCGCGCTCACCACACGCTGGAAGTAGCGGGCACGACGGCGCTCCGGGGCTCCGGACGCCGTCGCGCCCGCTGGGTGGACGTGGGACGCGAGCAACGACACCGGTGTAGTTCCACACCTGTGAGTAACCCTGGGGATAACTCTTCCGGCCGACCTCAGCCGACGAGGTGGCCGAACTGGTCCGCCGAGGCGTACGTCAGCCACGCGGCCGCGACCAGGGCTACCGCGACGACGATCGTCGCCCCCACGGACACGAGCGTGCGACGTTCCTTCGGCGCGTACGCGTAGGCGGCGCCGAGCACGAGGCCCGTGACGAGGCCACCCAGGTGTGCCTGCCACGCGATGTTGGCGAAGAACAGCCCGATCGCGAAGTTGATGCCGATGAGGACGACGATCTGCATCGCGTTGCGGCCGGTGCGCCGCAGCACGAGCAGGATCGCGCCGAACAGCCCGAACACCGCGCCCGAGGCACCGACGACCGGGGTCACCCAGGCGTCCGACGTGGGGCCGCCCGCGAGGACGAGGTACCCGACCGAGCCCCCGAGCGCGGACAGCAGGTACAGCGCCGTGAACCGCAGCCTCCCGAGCTGCTGCTCGAGGAACGGGCCGGTCACCCACAGCGCGTACATGTTGAAGAGGATGTGGACAGGGCTCGTCGAGTGCAGGAACGCCGCCGTGAGGAAGCGGTAGGGCTGCAGCTCCCCGATCCACGGGGCGAACGCCAGCATGCTCGTCCACGTCCCGCCCGTGACGAGCTGGAGGATCCAGCTCACGACGCACAGACCGATGATCGTGAACGTCACGACCGGCGGGCCCCCGTGGACCTTGCCGCCGAGCGCGCTGCGCTGGGTCGGCGCCTGCCGGGCCGCCTCGCGGACGCAGTCGACGCACTGGACGCCGACCGCGGCCGGCCGCTGGCACTCGGGGCACGCGGGGCGTCCGCAGCGCTGGCAGCGCACGTACGACACCCGGTCCGGGTGCCGCGGGCACACGGGCGGGACGGCAGGACCGTCGTGCGGTCCGGCCGTCCCGTACGCGGGCGGGCCGGG
>JAQSXO010000556.1 GCA_029256625.1 Cellulosimicrobium sp.
GTCCAGGGCGAGGGTGCCGTCGGCGACGGCGGCGGCCAGGGCAGCGCTCAGCGCTTCGGAGAGCTCGTCGGGGGTCACCGGGCGATTCTACCGAGGCGCGGGCGCCCCCCGTCGCCGCCTCGTCCGCCCTCCGTCCCCCCGAGCGCGCGCGGGGCCGCGGCCCTGGCCGGCACCGGCCGAGGGCGGAGGGGGTTGTGGCACCCGCCGATCGGGCGTCAGATGGAGGCAGGTGCGGCGGCGACGACCGACGCCGCGAAGGGCCGCACCGACGCCGAGCCCGAGGAGCCGTCATGGACCACCGCGTCGCCGAGTTCCACCGCCTGCACCAGGCCGGGTGCTTCGTCATGCCGAACCCGTGGGACGTCGGCAGCGCGCGGGTGCTGGAGCAGCTCGGCTTCCCGGCCCTCGCCACGACGAGCGCCGGGTTCGCGTGGACGCGGGGAGCTCCGGACGCCGGGGTGGGGCTCGAGGACGTGCTCGACCACCTCGGCGCCGTCGCCGCGGCCGTCGGGGTACCGGTGAACGCGGACTTCGAGGGCGGCTATGCCGTGGACCCGGACGGGGTGGCGGCGCACGTGACCCGGGCCGTGTCGACCGGCGTCGCGGGGCTGTCGATCGAGGACTCCACGGGGGACCCGGACCGGCCGCTGCACGACCTCGATCTCGCCGCGGAGCGGATCCGGGCGGCCCGGGAGGCGATCGACGCGAGCGGCACCGGCGTCCTGCTCACGGGGCGCTCGGAAGGGTTCGTCGTCGGACGCCCGGACATCGACGAGACGCTGCGCCGGCTCGTCGCCTACGCCGAGGCAGGTGCCGACTGCCTCTACGCGCCCCGGATCTCCTCGCTCGAGCACGCCGCCGCGATCGTCGAGGCCGTGGCCCCCAAGCCGGTGAACCTGCTGATCAACGCCCCGTTCACGACGGTCGCGGAGGCGGCCGCGGTCGGCGTCCGACGGATCAGCGTCGGCGGCACCCTGGCCCGCACGGCCTGGGGCGGCTGGCTGGCCGCGGCCCGGGAGATCGCCGAGGCGGGCACGTTCACGCGGTTCGACACGCTCCCGGACGTCGACGGGCTGCTCGCGCGGGGCGAGTAGCCCGCGCCCCGCTGGAGAGTCAGGCGGGCCCGAGGAGGGTCCGCGCACCCCGGACGTGCTGGTAGTCTCGTGCATCGCGTCGACGGTCACCGTCGGCGCTCGCCCTCGTAGCTCAGTGGATAGAGCGTCTGCCTCCGGAGCAGAAGGTCGTAGGTTCGAATCCTATCGAGGGCACCCTGCTCCGCTCTGCTCCGCTCCGACGAGCCCGGTCCGCCTCCGGCGGCCGGGCTCGCGTCGTCCCCGGGCCGGCCACGTCCCGCCGCGCCCCTCGCCGTCCCGCTACGGTGGGGCCATGACCGACGGCGGCTACGGGGACTTCGAGTTCGAGCGGCGGTTCCTCGTGCGCGACCTGCCCGAGGACCTGCGCGACGCACCGGCGCTCATCGTGCAGAGCTACTACCTGGCGGACGAGGGCTACGCGCTGCGGCTGCGCGCCAAGGTGCCCACCGTGGACGCGACGATGGACGCGGAGACCGACCCGGTGCGCCTGCTCGACCGGTTCGCGCCCGCCGTCGACCTGTGCACCCTCACCGTCAAGGGGCCCATGGCGGGCGGTACGCGGTACGAGGCCGAGCGCGAGGTGGACGTCGCGGTCGGCGTCCAGATGATCCGGCGCGGCGGCGCGCGCGTCGTCAAGACGCGGTACTCGGTGTGGGTCGGGGCGGACGGCTGGGTCGTCGACGTGTTCGGCGGGGCGAACCACCCGCTTGTCGTCGCGGAGTGCGAGCGCACGGGACCCGTCACGGACCTGCAGATCCCCGCGTTCTGCGTCACCGAGCTCACGGACGACCCGCGCTTCTCCAACGACGCGCTCGCGGGCCGGCCCTACGGCGCGTGGCGCGACGAGTTCGAGGCCGAGCTCGCGGCGTCGGGACCGCGGTTCCTCCAGGACTTCGGGCACAACGACCGGCTCTCGGGACCGTAGGTCCGGCGCGCGGTCATTGCAGCGCGTCGGCCGCGTCGCACACGGCGGCGACGTCGAACCGGACGGTGCGGCGGTCCACCGGCACCCACCCGGGCTCGTGCCCGAACAGCACCGCCCACGGGAGCGCGCCGGACGAGACGTGCTCGCGCGCGTGGTCGTGCGCACCAGCGTCCGCGACCTCTCGCTCGACGGAGTCCTCCAGCGCCACGAGCTCCGCCCGTACGGCCTCGCCCTTCTCCGTGAGGCGGCGCACCCGCCCGGGCTCGAGGTAGCCGTCGCGGCGCGCGGCCTGCACGACGTCGCGCGAGGCGGAGCGCACCCGGGCGCGGAGACCGTCGTCGGCGGGGTCGAGCACCACGCGCGCCCCCCGCTCGGCGTCGTCGCCGAACACCGCGAGGAGGGCGACGCGGTCGCGCGCGGAGGCGGGCTCGGGGTCGAGGAGGGTGAGAGCCGGGGGCGACCCGCACGCGGTCGGCTCGACCCGGACGAGACCGGCGAGCGCGAGGCTCAGCACCTGCGCGGCGAGCGCGTGCTCGGGACGGCGCAGGACGACCGCGGCGAGGAGCAGGTCGGCCACGGTTCCGACGATACGGCGGCGAGGGCCGCGGC
The DNA here is from genome assembly GCA_029256625.1 of Cellulosimicrobium sp. Lineage (GTDB taxonomy): Bacteria > Actinomycetota > Actinomycetes > Actinomycetales > Cellulomonadaceae > Cellulosimicrobium. The sequence goes on from JAQSXO010000556.1 coordinate 2,629, forward strand.
GGAGCGCGACGGGCCGCGTCAGGAGTTCTGGATCTCCTCGACGCCCTGGACGAACTCGAAGTGCCACGGCTCGTAGGCGCCGCTGCCGCCGCGCTTGGCCCAGGCGGGGTTGGCCCAGCCGTAGGTGGCACCGTTCTGGTTGATCCACGCGTAGACCTCGCGCGAGCCGGTCTCGACCGAGCACAGGTCGATCGCGAGCCCCCACCCGTGCATGGACCAGCCGGGGGGCGCGGCGAACGCGCCGCGGGAGGACTTGAGCGAGACCTGCGTCGAGAGCGTGCGGTACGAGGAGACGAGGCACAGATCCCGACCGAACGTCGCCCGGAATGCCTCGTTCATGGCCGACAGCGAGACGGCCGCGTCGGGCCGCAGGTGCTCGCCGGCCTGCCAGAGCTCGCACAGCGCGTGCTCGTCGAGCTTGCCGTTGGTGCCCGCGGGGCGGACCGTGGGGTCGCAGCCGGGGAGCGGGTCACGCGCGGCGGACCGGGAGGCGGCCTCGCGCCGCACCTCGACGCGGGGTGCGGCCGCGACGCTCTGGGAGACCGCGGGGGCCGTCGACCCGGCGGTCGCGAGGTCGAGCGCGCTCGGGCCGAG
>JAQSXO010000089.1 GCA_029256625.1 Cellulosimicrobium sp.
CGCACGCTCGACGAGGCGGACGGCCCGGTCCCGCTGGGCCCCGGGGTGGTCTCGCGCGACGGCTGGGCCGTGATCGACGACTCGGCCGGCCTCGTCCTGGACGACGACGGCTGGGTCGCCCCGCGCGACGGGTCGCGCCAGGACCTGTACGTCTTCGCGTACGGGCACGACTACCGCGCCGCGCTCCGGGCCCTCTACGCGCTGTCCGGGCCGCAGCCGGTGCTGCCCCGGTACGCGCTCGGCACGTGGTGGAGCCGCTTCCACCGGTACTCGGCCGACTCGTACGCCGAGCTCGTGCGGCGCTTCCGTCGCGAGGGCGTCCCGCTGTCGGTCGCGGTGCTGGACATGGACTGGCACGTGACCGACGTCGACCCTCGGCACGGGAGCGGTTGGACCGGGTACTCGTGGAACCGCGACCTGTTCCCCGACCCGGCGGCGTTCCTGCGGTCCCTGCACGACGACGGCCTGCGCGTCACGCTGAACGTGCACCCGGCGGACGGGGTCCGCGCGTTCGAGGACGCCTACCCGGCGATGGCGGAGGCGCTCGGGCTCGACCCGGAGAGCGGCGAGCCGGTCGCGTTCGACGCGACCGACCGCGACTTCCTGCGCGCCTACGTCGAGGTGCTGCACCGCGGGCTCGAGCGCGACGGCGTCGACTTCTGGTGGGTCGACTGGCAGCAGGGCGGCGTCTCGCGCGTGCCCGGGATCGACCCGCTGTGGATGCTCAACCACGTGCACTACCTCGACAACGCGGGCGAGGCGTCGCGCGCCGCCGCGGGCCGGGCGACGCGGGCCCTGACCTTCTCCCGGTACGCCGGTCCGGGGAGCCACCGCTACCCGGTCGGTTTCTCGGGGGACTCGGTCATCTCGTGGGAGTCGCTCCACTTCCAGCCGTACTTCACCGCGACCGCGAGCAACATCGGGTACGGGTGGTGGAGCCACGACGTCGGCGGCCACATGCACGGCACCAAGGACGACGAGCTCGCGACGCGGTGGGTGCAGCTCGGCGTCTTCTCGCCGATCCTGCGCCTGCACTCGGCGGGGAACCCGTTCACGCGCAAGGAGCCGTGGACGTTCGGCCCCGAGGCCCGGGACGCGCAGGTCGCCGCGCTGCGCCTGCGCCACCGCCTGCTCCCGTACCTGCACACGATGAACGTCCGGGCCGCGCGCGAGGGCGTGCCGCTCGTCCAGCCGCTCTACCACGAGTGGCCCGAGGCTCCCGAGGCCTACGCGGCGCGCAACCAGTACCTCTTCGGGTCCGAGCTGGTCGTCGCGCCCCTCACCGCGCCGGCGGACCCCGAGAGCGGGGTCGCCGCGGTGCGCGCGTGGCTCCCGGAGGGCACCTGGGTCGACCTGCTCGGCGGGCTCGTCTACGACGGCGGTCGCGAGACGTGGCTGCACCGCGACCTGTCGAGCATCCCGGTCCTCGCGCGCACCGGCGCGATCGTGCCGCTCGACGGCGCGACGGTGCCCGGCAACGGCGTCGCGCACCCGGAGCACGTCGAGGTGCTCGTCGTCGTCGGGTCCGACGGCGCGCTCGACCTCGTCGAGGACGCGGAGGGTCTCCCGCCGGGCGCCGGGCTGCCCGGCGAGACCCCCGGCGACCCGGCTCGTGAGGCGTGCACGCGGGTGACGTTCGACCAGGCGACGGGCCGTGCCGCCGTCGGGCCCGTCCAGGGCGACGTCCGCGTGGTCCCCGCGGCGCGGCGCTGGACGGTGACGTTCCCGGCGCTCGGGGCGGCGGGCCTGCGGGCCCCCGCCGACGTCGCACCCGTCGTCACCGTCGACGGCACGCCCGCCGACGCTCTCGTCGAGCGCGACGACCGCGGGCTGCACGTCACGGTCGAGGCGGTCGCACCGACGTCCTGCCTCGTCGTCGACCTCGGTCACGACCCGTGCCTCGCGGACAACGACGTCGACACCCGCGTGTTCGCCGCGCTCGACCGCGCTCGCGTCCCGTACGACGACAAGGAGCGCGCCCACCGCGTGCTCACGGCGGACCGGCCCCTGTCGGTGCGCGTGTCGCACCTGCGCGCGCTCGGACTGCCGAGCGCGCTCGAGTCCTCGCTCACCGAGATCCTCCTGGCCCGCGCGCCAGGGCAGCACGTCGCCGGCGGGGACGTCCTCACCGGCCTGTCGGAAGCCGTCCGACCGGCCTGAGGGTCCATCGGGGTGCCGCGCCGTTCGTGCTGGGGCGGCGCGGCACCCGGACGAGCGCCGCCGCGCCCCGTCGTGCTCGTCATGCGTTCTGCGTGACGACCGCGCGCCGTGCCGTCGTCATGCTGGCGGGGAGGGGCGATCGGGCAGGGGGACAGGCCCGGGGCGGCCGGCCCCGGCCGGTCCCGCGCCGGAAGGGTGGGTGGTCGGCGTGGACCATGCGGAGGTGCTCCGGCGGCTCACGATCAACGACGAGCGCGTCGCCGACGGCGCCGGGCTGGGGGACGACGCGCTCTCCGGGCGCGACCGGGCCCTGGTGCGGATCGCTGCCGCCGTCGCCGTCGGCGCGTCGGTCCCCACGTACGGGGCCGAGATCGACGGGGCCGTCGAGGCCGGGGTCGACGCGGCGGAGGTGGTGGGCGTCCTCGCGGCGGTCGTGCCGGTCGTCGGGCTGCCGACGGTCGTGGCCGCCGCGCCACGGGTCGCGCTCGCCCTGGGTCTCGAACCCGTCGAGGGGTGGGACGACGAGGACGGGACCGGTCGCACGGCCGGCAGCGGGTCGTCGGACGGCGCGCACCGGCGTCCCGGGTGATTTCCCCCGCTCCGGTTGAGGGTCCCGGGGGCCGCTCCTAGGCTGCTCGCGTGTCCGACGGGAGCCGTCAGGCGGTCACCGCGCGACCGGATCTCAGCACGGCGCTGCTCGCGGGCAAGGTCGAGCCACCGGCGCCGCGCCGCGGTGCGGTCTCCCGACGCGGGCTCGTCGACCGGGCGCGGCGCGACGGCGCCCGGGTCGTCGTCGTGACGGCACCGCCGGGCTACGGCAAGACGACGATGCTCGCCGAGTGGGCGAGCCTCGAGGACCGCGCGGTCGCGTGGGCCAGCCTCGACCGGCTCGACGACGACCCCGGGGCGCTCCTGACCCTCCTCGCGCTCGCGTGCGCGCCCGTGTCGCCGGAGGTCGCCGCGGTGTCGGCGGAGATGCGCGGCACCGGCGCGGCGATGCTCGGGCGGTCGGCGCCGCTGCTCGCCGCGGCGCTCGCGCGCACCGCGACGCCGTTCGTGCTGTTCGTCGACGACCTCCACGAGGCCGGTTCGGTGGCCTGCCGGGACGCGCTCGAGGTCGTGCTCGGCGGCGTGCCCCCGGGGTCGCAGGTCGTCGTCGCGAGCCGCCGCACGCCCGGGCACGGTGCGCGACGGCGCGTGGAGGGCGACCTCGTCGAGATCGGCCCCGACGACCTGCGGGTCGACGTGGCCGGCGCGCGCGAGATCTTCCGCGCGGCGGGGGTCGAGCCGGGCGAGGCGCTGGACCGCGTGGTCGAGCGGTGCGAGGGCTGGCCGACGGGCGTCTTCCTCTGCGCGCTGCTCGTGCGTGACGGCGAGGACCCGTCGTCCCTCACGGGCACGGACCGGTTCGTCGCCGACTACCTGTACCGCGAGTGCATGACCCTCCTCCCCGCGCGGACCCAGCACTTCCTGCGCGCCACGGCAGTGCTCGACCAGCTCTCGGCGCCGACGTGCGACGCCCTGCTCGGCACCTTCGACGCCGCGGAGCGGCTGCGCGAGCTGGAGGACGCGAGCCTCTTCCTCGTCCCGCTCGACCACCACCGCGGCTGGTTCCGCTACCACGCGCTGTTCCGCGAGTTCCTGCTCGCGGAGCTCGACCGGGTCGAGCCCGACGCCGTCGCGCCGCTCCACCGCCGCGCCGCCGCGTGGCACGTCGACGAGGGGCTGGAGGCACGGGCGGTCGAGCACCTCCTCGCGGCGGGCGACGTCGAGGAGGCGGCCGTCCTCGTCGGGCGCCTCGCGCTGTCGACGTACCAGGACGGCGGGGTGGCCGTCGTGACGCGCTGGCTCGACACCCTCGGCGACGCGGTCGTCGAGGCGTTCCCCGAGCTCACGGTCGTCGCGGTGTGGCGCGCGCTGCTGCTCGGCGAGTCCCCGGCGGCCGAGCGGTGGGCCGCCGTGCTGGAGGGCTTCGACGCGTCCCTCCTCCCCGACGACGACCGCGTCGCGCTCGAGTCCGCCCGGTGCCAGGTGCGGGCCGCCATGTGCGTCGACGGGCCGGAGGCGTCCCTCGCGTGCGCGGCCTACGCCGTCGAGCACGAGCCCGCGTGGAGCCCGTGGCGGGACCAGGCGCTCCACCTCCTGGGCTCGGCCCACCTGCTCGTGGGCGACCGGGACGCGGCGCGCGAGGCGTTCGTCGAGGCGGTGGCCTGCGGTACCGAGGCGGGGAACCCGGACTCGGTGCTGCTCAGCGAGGCGGAGCTCGCCGTCCTGGCGCTCGACGACGGGCGGTGGGACGACGCCGAGCGGCACGCGCGCGCCGCGGTCGACACGGTCGACGCCCACCACATGGAGGGCTACTCGACCACGGCGATCGCCTTCGCCGTGCGGGCCCGCGTCGCCGCGCACCGGGGGGAGCGCACCGCGGCGGAGCGGTTCGTCGCCCGCGGGATGCGCGCCCGGGTGCCGTGCACCTACGTCATGCCGTACCTCGCGCTGCGCGTCCGGCTCCAGCTCGGGTACGCGTGCCTCGCCCTCGGGGACCGCACGACCGCGACCCACCTCGCCGCCGAGGCGGCCGAGCTCCTGCGCCGCCGCCCGCGCGTCGGGCTCCTGGCGGCCGAGGTCGCCGCCTTCCGGGCCCGGCTCGAGACGGTCGCCGCGACGCACGGCGCCCCGCCGCTCACCCCGGCAGAGCTCCGCCTCCTGCCGTACCTCCAGACCCACCTCACGATGGCGGAGATCGGCCGCCGGCTCTTCGTCTCCCGCAACACCGTGAGCACCCAGGTCGGTGCGATCTACCGCAAGCTCGGCGCCACGACCCGCGGCGCCGCCGTCGAGCGCGCGGTGACCCTCGGACTGCTCGGGAGCTGAGCGGCGCTCGCCCCGTGCGGACCCGTCGACGTGTCCGGCGCCGTCACCCGGGATCGGGAGGGAGCAGGCGCCGGAGCCGCGTCTTCTTCCGGTTCTCGCGCGCGACCCACGCCAGGTCCGGATCGGTCGACGACTCCAGGGCCGAGAAGGCGGGCAGCCCACGTCCGGGGTCGGCCGCGACCGCGACGCTCCAGCAGTAGCCGAGCGCCTGGCGCAGCGTCCGGACGCCGGGGTCGCGTCGGGCGTCCGGAGGCAGCGCCGCGATCGTCCCACCGGCCTCGCGGCACGCGTCGAGCGCTGCCTGCACCGTCTCCGGGTCGTGCAGGAGCCGCGGTTCGCACACGCCCGCGACGGCCGCCCGGCGGACCAGCGGGTCCGCGTCGGCGACCCACGCGCCGACGAGCTCCCGCAGAGCCCGCGGGTCGTCGTCCCCGACCCGTTGCAGGGCCATCGCCGCGGCCTCGCGCACCCGCCAGGACGGGTCGGCGGCCCGGTCGTGCAGCGTCGTCAGGACCTCGGTCGCCGGGCCGACGCCCTCGACGAGCAGCCGCCCGAGCGCCGCGGTGCCGCAGGCGCGACGGTACTCGTCGGGGTCCTGCGCGAGCGTGCGCACGAGGTCGGGCGGTGCGACGTCACCGAACGCGGCGAGCAGCTCCAGGTCGGCCCGAGGCCCGGGGAGCCCGGAGTGCACGTCGAGGTACTCGGGCACCTCGTCCGGAGGGAGTGCGCGCAACGCGGCGCGGTAGCGCCCGGTCTTCGTCTCGTGCACCGCAGACACCTCCGTCGTCCCGACCCCGTCGCCATCCCACCACGGTCGGCGCGATCGTTCGCGCGATCTGCGTGATGCCCTCCCGGTCGCGGCGGACCTACGGTCGACGCGTCGTCGGGCCGCCGGGCGTTCCCCACCTGCACGACGGCCCGGCGACCGCTCGCCGGCCCCGGGGCCGGCGAGAGCGCCGTCCGTGAGGTCCTGGACAGACAGGAGAGAGTCGATGAGTGACGAGCCCCGCCGGACGGTCGTCGGACCGCCGCTGCCCGCCGAGCGTTCCCTGCCGTTCCCGCCCCACCGGTCCGGGAGCGTCGCCGGGCGGACGATCCAGGAGTCCACGTACTCCCCGCGCCCGCCGGAGCGGCACCTGCCCCCGGACGCGCCGAACGTGGTCGTGATCCTCATCGACGACGCCGGTCCCGCGCTCCCGACGACGCTCGGCGGTGCCGTACGGACGCCGACGCTCGACCGCGTCCGCGCGAACGGCATCGGGTACAACCGGTTCCACACGACCGCGATGTGCTCCCCGACGCGCGCGTCCCTGCTCACCGGGCGCAACCACCACCGGGTCGGCAACGGGCAGATCGCCGAGCTCGCGAACGACTGGGACGGGTACTCGGGGCACATCCCGAAGAGCAGCGCGACGATGGCGGAGGTGCTGCGCCAGTACGGGTACGCGACCGGCGCGTGGGGCAAGTGGCACAACACCCCGGCGGAGGAGACCACGTCGTCCGGCCCGTTCGACCGCTGGCCCACCGGGTACGGGTTCGAGTACTTCTACGGCTTCCTCGCGGGCGAGGCGTCGCAGTACGAGCCGCACCTGGTGCGGAACACGACCCCGACGCTGCCGCCGAAGACACCCGAGGAGGGGTACCACCTCAGCGAGGACATCGCCGACGACGCGATGCGCTGGCTCCGCGACCACAAGGCGAACGCGCCGGACAAGCCGTTCTTCGTCTACTGGGCCACCGGCGCGCTGCACGGGCCGCACCACATCATGAAGGAGTGGGCGGACAAGTACGCCGGCGCGTTCGACGACGGGTGGGACGTCTATCGGGAGCGGGCGCTCGCGGGCGCGAAGGCCGCGGGCTGGGTGCCCGAGGACGCCGAGCTGACGCCGCGCCCCGAGAGCCTCGCCGGGTGGGACGAGATCCCGGACGACCAGAAGGCGTTCCAGGCGCGCCTCATGGAGGTCGCCGCAGGGTTCGGCGAGCACGCGGACGTGCAGGCCGGACGGCTGCTCGACGAGGTCGAGCGGCTCGGGTACGCGGACGACACGATCGTCGTCTACATCTGGGGCGACAACGGCTCGTCCGGCGAGGGGCAGAACGGGACGATCAGCGAGCTGCTGGCCCAGAACGGCATCCCGTCGACGGTCGAGCAGCACATCGCCGCGCTCGAGGAGCTCGGCGGGCTCGACGCCCTCGGCACCCCCGCGACGGACAACCAGTACCACGCCGCATGGGCGTGGGCGGGGTCGTCGCCGTACCAGGGCATGAAGCTCCTCGCGTCCCACCTCGGCGGCACGCGGAACCCGATGTTCGTGAGCTGGCCGGGCCACATCGAGCCGGACCCCGTGCCGCGCACGCAGTTCCACCACGTCGTCGACCTCGCGCCGACGATCTACGAGATCCTCGGCATCTCCCACCCCGACACGGTGAACGGGGTCCCGCAGGACCCGATCGACGGGACGAGCTTCGCCTACTCGATCGACGACGCCGGAGCCGAGGGACGCCGTCGGACGCAGTACTTCGAGATCATGGGCAGCCGGTCCATCTACGCCGACGGCTGGATGGCGTCGGCGACCGGTCCACGGCTGCCGTGGGTGCAGGGGATGCCTGCCGGGATCCGGACCTGGACCCCGGACGAGGACCCGTGGGAGCTGTACCACCTCGACGAGGACTGGAGCCAAGCGCACGACCTCGCCGCGGAGCACCCCGAGAAGCTCGCCCAGCTCAAGGAGCTGTTCGCGATCGAGGCGGCCCGTAACGACGTCCTGCCCGTGGGCGGCGGCCTGTGGGTCCCGGCGATCCACCCCGAGGACCGGATCAGCCCGCCGTACACGGAGTGGGACCTGTCCGGGGACACGGTGCGGGTCCCCGAGTTCTGCGCGCCCGCGCTCGGCAACCGCCCCAACCGGGTGGAGATCCGGCTCTCCGTGCCCGACGCCGCGAACGGCGTGCTCTACAAGCTCGGGGGAGCGGGCGGCGGGCTCACGTGCTTCCTGCTCGACGGCGTCCTCACCTACGAGTACAACCTGTTCCTCATCCAGCGGACGGTGGTCCGGTCGAGCGCGCCGCTCACGGCCGGCGACCACACGGTGGAGGTCGTGACGACGTACGTCGAGCCGCGGCCGGGCGGTCCGCTCGAGGTCGTCCTCCGGGTCGACGGCGCCGACGTCGGCTCGGGCACGGTCCCGGTGAGCGCGCCGCTGCTGTTCTCCGCCAACGACTGCCTCGACGTCGGGCGCGCGTACGGCGGCGCGGTGTCGCGCGCGTACGCGGACCGCATGCCGTTCGCGCTCGACGGGCGCATCGACGCCGTGCACGTGGAGTACCTGCTGCCCGCGACCGACGGGGCGGACCGGTAGCCGCCGGGTGTCGTCGTCGGTCGCGAGTTCACTCGTTCTGGGTGAGGACGCGACCGGCGACGACGACGAGCCTGAGGACAGGCCCGCGCGCGCCGCGCGGGACGGACGCGGAGAGGACGCGACGATGACGCAGGAACTCAGCGACGGGGTCGGGAGCGAGCTCGGCGACCTCGAGGAGAGCGGGCCGATCGACTTCCTGGTGATCGAGCTCCCGACGGACCGGGCGACGGGGGACGCGGCCTTCCCGCACCTCGTCGACCTCGTGGAGCGCGGCATCATCCGGGTGCTCGACCTCGTGGTCGTGCGCCGCGAGGACGACGGCAGCGTCGTCGGCCTCGGGCTCGAGGAGCTCGACGACGGGTCGACCGAGCTCGCGGTGTTCGAGGGCTCCAGGTCGGGCCTGCTCGGCGACGACGACCTCGACGAGGCCGCGAGCGCCGTCGAGCCCGGCATGACGGCCGTCGTGCTGGTCTACGAGAACGTCTGGGCGGCTCCCTTCGCGACCGCCCTGCGCCGCAACGGCGCCCAGCTCGTCGCGAGCGGGCGCATCCCGGTCCAGGCGCTCATCGCGGCGCTGGACGCCACCGAGCCGGACGCCTGAACCGGCCGCCTGAAGGAGGATCCCGTGCCTGGACTGATCCGCGGTGTCGCGCGCACCGCCGTCGTCGCCGGAACTGCGACCGCCGTCTCCAACCGCGTCTCCCGCCGCCAGGCGGGACGTTGGGCCGCCCAGGAGAGCGCGCAGGAGCCGCAGTACGCGGCGCCCCCGCAGCAGTACGCGGCGCCGCAGCCGACCTACGCCCCGCCCGCGCCCGCGGCGGCGCCGGACATGGACGCGCGCATCGCGCAGCTCACGCAGCTCGCCGCGCTACGAGACCAGGGGGTGCTCAGCCCCGCGGAGTTCGAGGCGCAGAAGGCCCGCATCCTCGCGGACTGAGGCGCGCCGTCCACCGTCCCGGGAGCGACGTCCGGGGCGGTGGACCCACCCGTCGACCGAGCCGGACCTCCGGCGTGTCGGAAGGAACCAGCATGACCGACGACCAGCACGTCCTGCGCCCGACCTACACGCGAGCGGGCGTGCGGGCGGTCGCGCCACGGTTCACCCTGCCGGACGCCGAGATGGAGCCGACGTCCGCCTACACTCGCGACTCAACCTCGCGACGTTCGTGGCGACGTGGATGGGCGACGAGGCGGACCGCCTCTACGCCGAGGTCTACGACAAGAACATGGTCGACAAGGACGAGTACCCGCGCACGGCGGCGGTCGAGGAGAACTGCTGGCGCATCCTCGGGTCGCTGTGGAACGTGCCCGACGTGAAGGACTGCATCGGCACGTCGACCATCGGGTCGTCCGAGGCGTGCATGCTCGGGGGCCTCGCGCTCAAGCGGCGGTGGCAGCTCGCGCGCCGGGCGGCGGGCAAGCCGGCCGACCGGCCGAACCTCATCATGAGCTCGGCCGTGCAGGTGTGCTGGGAGAAGTTCTGCAACTACTTCGAGGTCGAGGCGCGGTACGTGCCCATCTCGGAGGAGCACCCGTGCCTGGACGGCAGCGACCTCGAGAAGTACGTCGACGAGAACACGATCGGCGTCGTCGCGATCATGGGCGTGACGTACACGGGCATGTACGAGCCCGTGAAGGAGATCGCCGCGGCGCTCGACGCGCTCCAGGAGCGCACCGGCCTCGACGTCCCGATCCACGTCGACGGCGCGTCCGGCGCCATGATCGCGCCGTTCCTCCAGCCGGAGATCGAGTGGGACTTCCGCCTGGAGCGCGTGCACTCGATCAGCACGTCGGGCCACAAGTACGGGCTCGTGTACCCCGGGGTCGGCTGGGTCGTGTGGCGCACGCTCGACGCCCTCCCGGAGGAGCTCGTCTTCCGGGTGAGCTACCTCGGCGGTGACATGCCGACGCTCGCGCTCAACTTCTCGCGCCCCGGTGCCCAGGTGCTGCTGCAGTACTACCAGTTCCTGCGGCTGGGCCGGGAGGGCTACACGGCGATCCAGCAGGAGTGCCAGGACGTCGCCAAGTACCTCGCGCACGGGATCGAGGCGCTCGGCGCCTTCGAGCTGTGGAACGACGGGTCGGACATCCCCGTGTTCGCGTGGCGCCTCAAGCCGGGCCACACCGAGAACTGGGACCTGTACCACCTCTCGGACCGGCTGCGCATGAAGGGCTGGCTGGTCCCCGCCTACCCGATGCCCGACAACCTCGCGGACCTCACCGTGCAGCGGATCGTCGTGCGCAACGGCGTGAGCCGCGACCTCGCGGACGACCTCCTGGAGGACATCCGGGTCGAGACGGAGTGGCTCGACGGGCTCACGTCGCCCATGCCCGCCGAGGGCCGGCGCTCGGGCTTCCACCACTGACGGTCGTGGACCGGCGGGAGCGTCGTCTGCGGCGCGAGGCGTGGGGGTTCGCGGTCGGGTCGCTGTGCTTCCTCGTCGGGGCGCTCCCGCCCTACGCCGACGCCGTGGGCGCGGTCGCCACGAACGTCACGTTCGTCGTCGGCGCGGTGTTCTTCACCGCCGCCGCGTTCGTGCAGCTCGGCCTCAGCGGGCGGCGCCCGCCGCGCGCCGGGACGCACCCGGCCGACCGCTGGGACTGGTGGGCCGCGGCCGTCCAGCTCGTCGGGACGCTGTGCTTCAACGTCAGCACGACGGCGGCCCTCGTCGCCGCGGTCGACGACCCGACGGCGCTCGGCGCGGGCTGGAAGCCGGACGCCTACGGCTCCGTCGCGTTCCTCGTGTCGTCCGCGTTCGCCGTCGTCGCGACGCGCGACCGCGGGCACCTGTGGGACACGGACGCCCGCACCTGGCACGGCACGTGGCTCAACCTGGTCGGCTCCGTCGCGTTCGGCGCGTCGGCGGTCGGGGCGTACGTCTCGCCCGCCACGGGCACCTACGTGAGCGAGTGGTGGGACGACGCCGGCACGCTCGTCGGGGCGGTGTGCTTCCTCGTCGCGGCGCTGCTGTCGCGACGGTCGGTCGACGCACCCGCGCCGAGCGACGCGCTCCCGGCCGGATGAGGCACCACGCGGTGCCCCGCCCGGCCGGGAGGACGGCATCGGTCGGTCAGGCGCAGGTCGCGGCCGCGTAGCCCGCGTCGACCGACCCTGACCCGGCCGCGGCGCTCGCGGTCCCCGCGCCGACCGACGCCGTGCGGACCGCGAACGACTGGTACGCCGAGCTGCCCGGCGCGACGCCTGCGACGGTGCGCTCACCGAAGGGCGTGCGCAGCGTGACGTCGGTCGGGGCGTCGCCGGTGTTGCGGGCGGTCACCGCGACGTAGGCCCGACCGGCGAGGCAGCGGCTCACCGCCTGCACGTCGAGCGAGACGGCGCCGCCGAGCTCGACCGTCGGACCGTCGAGCTCGACGACGGTCACGCTCGACCCGGACGTCGAGGTCCACGTGGTGTCCGGCGTGAACGACCCGCGGTCGAGGTCGGCCCGGGTCACCACGTGGTGCGCGAACGTGCACGTGTACGACCCCTCGGCCGGCAGGGTGCGGTAGCGGCAGTTCTGGGCCGCGTTCGCGGGGTCGAGGCCGGCGAGGTTCCCGGTGGGGACCACCGAGGTCGCCGCCGTGGACAGGTTGCGGACGGTGTAGGTGAAGCGGAGGACGTCGCCGACGGCGTACGTCTCCTGCGGGTTCGCGTGCGCGCCCTGCACCGAGATGTTGCCGGGCGCCCCGAAGTACACGCCCGGCCCGTCGTGGTCGACCGTCGTGACGGTCCCGCCCGACGTCGACGTCCACGTCGTGGTCGGCGCGAAGAACCCGGCGTCCAGGTCGGCCTGCGTGACCGTGTGCCGCGCGGACGTGCACGTGTACGCGGCGCGCGGCGCGAGGTCGCGGAAGCGGCAGTTCGGCGCGCCCTGCGCCGGGTCGAACCGCTCGAGGTCCCCGGTCGGGGAGACGGTCGTGACGGCGTCGGACAGGTTGGTGACGGTGAACGCGTACGTGACGACGTCGCCGACGGCGTACCCGCCTGCGGGGGCCGTGCTCGTCACGCTCGCGGAGGTGACCTCGATGTCGCCCGGCGTGCTGCTCGGCGCGGCGAGGAGCCAGTCGTGGTCGAGCTTGGCGAACCGGATGCCGCCGCCCCCGCCGTCGGGCTCGTAGAGCAGGCCGACGGTGCCGTCGGGGAGCGTCGCGAGCGTCGAGTACGCCATGCCCCCCGGCTGGAACACGCGCGCGACGGGCCACGTCTCGCCGTCGTCGTAGCTGACGCGGACCGTGCCGTTGACGCGGCCGGACTGCGACGCCGCGTTCGAGAAGAGGAGCACCTTCGCCTCGGCGGAGCCCTGCGGCGCGTTCGGGTACGCGCGCACGATCGCAGCGTTGTTCGTCGGGTCGGGGAGCTCGCGGTCGAGGGTCACCGGGCCGTACGTGACGCCGCCGTCGGTCGAGTAGGCCACCTTGCGGAAGCCCGACCGTGCCGAGTCGCGCGAGTTGAGCATGACGCGCCCGTCGGAGAGCTCGACGGTCTTGTTCTCGTCCATGCCGGTGCCGACGGGGGTCCCGACCTGCCAGGTCGCGCCGTGGTCGTCGGAGTACACGGACACGGCCTGGAACTGCCCCGAACCGTTGATGATCGTGTACTGCTGCACCAGGCGCCCCGCGTGCTCGCCGTAGCGGAGCTGGATGCCCTGGCCCGAGGCGGCGAAGCGCGAGCGCCAGCCCAGGTCGGCGGTGACGTCCGCGGTGATCGTGCGGTGCGTCCACGTGCGGCCGTCGTCGGTCGAGGCCGAGACGTTCGCGTGGATGACGTGGCGCGCGGTCGGGTCGACGCCGGGCTGCGAGCCCCCGAAGCCCTGGTCGTACGACTTCACGTGGAAGTTGAGCACGGTGCCCGTCTCGCGGTCGACGACGTAGCTCGGGTCCGAGTAGCCCTCGATCGGTGCGGTGGTCTTCCCGGCCGCGACGACCTCCTGGGGGCCCCAGGTGACGCCCGCGTCGGTGGAGCGGCGCTGGAGGATCGAGTTCGGGCCGGGGGAGTCGGCCGCGGTGGGCCGGCCGTCGTAGGACGCGAGGACGTCGCCGTTGGGCGCGACGGTGAGCGCCGGGATCCGGTAGTTGGGAAAGCCGCCCTGGCCGTTGGTCGCGAGCTGCTGCTCGGTGTAGGTGCCCGGGCCACCGGTCGCGGGGCCGAGGTCGTGGTCGGGCGCGAGGGCGGTGTGGTGGGCCGCCGCCGTCGTGACGGGGACGACGGCGCCGCTCACCCCGAGCGTGAGCGCGGTGGCGAGGGTCAGCGCGCGGCGCGCGGGTCTGCGGAGGTGTCCGATCATGCCGTTCCTTCCGGTCGGTGCCTCGGCGCGGCGGGTACGACGTGGGAACGCGGCGACGCTGCCGAGAACGCTTGAACAGATGACGTCAGATGTCTGACGTCAGGACGGTAGCCCGGGGGGACGCACGGGTCAAGGGGCCGCCGTCGGGCGCGCAGCACGACGCCCGCCGGCCGCAGGGGGTCTGCGGCCGACGGGCGTCGAGAACGGTGGCGCGGAGGCGGGTCAGCCTCGGCGCGCGCGACGGGACAGCAGCACGACGGCGGTGCCCACCGCGGCGAGACCAGCGGCGAGGGCCGCGTACAGGCCGACCGTCGCACCGGTCTCCGCGAGGCTCGGGTTCTGCGCGGACGCGCTCACCTCGTGCGACACGGGGACGACTCCGGCCGGGTCCTCCTCCCCGGGAGGGTTCGTGGCGCAGTCGGGCGACGACGGCGGGTAGACCGTCGTCACGAGGACGTGCGGGTTGACCTCGAAGCGCACGTCGACGGCGGGGCGCACCCAGTCGTACTCGTCGCCCTCGACCCACTCGCCGTCCTCGAGGCGCCACCCCGGCCAGTCGACGCCCTGGCCCTCGTCGTCCACGACGGCGCCCGGCCACAGCAGGCGGCCCTGGAGCGGCAGCCCGGACCGGACGACGCTCTCGCCGTCGGGGTTGATCCAGGTGACCGTCACGGTGTCGTGGTCGGTACCCTCGACCTCGATCGCGTAGTCGAGGTACGCGGCGTCCTGCTCGCACGCCGAGACGAGCGTCGTGAGGCGCATCGACGGCTGGGACGGCACGTACGTGTCGTCCTCGGCGGCGTGGGCGGCCGGGCCGGCGAGGAGCGCGGCGGAGGCGGCGAGGGCGGCGGCTGTGGTGGCCCGCAC
>JAQSXO010000090.1 GCA_029256625.1 Cellulosimicrobium sp.
CCGCGGCGACCACGACAGGTCGAGCCCTCCGCCCGACGCACGCGACGCGTCGTGGAACCGGTCGCCCAGCAGCCGTCGGAACGTCGCGTGGTCGTGGGTCGCGTTGAAGTCGCCGACGAGCACCTGCGGGAGGGGGTCCGCCGCCGCCCGCTCGGCCAGCGTGGCCGTCTCCTCGCCCCAGACCCGCACGTACTCCGGGATCGGCGGGATCGGGTGCACGGCGGTGACCCGCACCGGCACGCCGTCGACCTCGACGGTCGCGGACGGCATCGCGTCGTTGGAGAACGGCTCGACGTCGACGTCGTCCAGCGGCAGCGCGCTCCACAGCCCGCTGCCGAGCGCCCCGGGCCCGACCTTCGCGTCGGCGCTGTACGGGAGCACGTCCTCGATGCCCGCCTCGACGAGGCGCTCGCGCAGGCCGGTCGTCAGCTCGAGCACCGCGAGCACCTGGACGTCCTGCTCGCGGACCAGGTCGACGAGCGCGTCCGCGTCGGCGGACCCGAGCCACGCGTTCGCACCCATCACGCGCAGGGCCGCCGCGTCGTCGGGCGGCGCCGGCCCGGGCACGAACGCCGGCACGAGCCACACCGCCTGCGCGGCGACGCACACCGCGAGCAGCGCTGCGAGGACCCACCGGCGCACGACGAGCGTGGCCACGAGGCCGACGACGGCCGCCGCCGCGACGAACGGCGTGAACCCGACGACCTGCGCGAACGGCGTCACGGCGTCGTACGGGACCGCACGCACGAGCGTGAGCAGCACGACCGCCACGGTCCCCGTGGCCAGCAGGACCGTGAGGACCGGGCCGCCCGGGCGCCGTCGGGCGGTGACGCGCGCGGGCGGGAGGCTCGTGGTCGCCGAGGTCATGCCCGGACTCTCGCAGCGTCGTGGCGGACGCCGCGACCCGCCGCACCACCTCGCCCGCCGACCTCCACGAAACCCGCGCAGCATGGCGCCCCGGCCCGGCGAACACGACACGAGGGTCGTTCTCCGCCCGACAACGGCACCCATGTCGTTCTCGTCAGGGGGCAGGGTCGTGCTCGGCCGGGGTCCACGGACGACGACGCCCCGGTCACCTGTGCGGTGACCGGGGCGTCGGTGGTGCGGGTCTCAGCCGAAGATGGCCGGGAGCGTGCCGCGGAAGGCTGCGTCCGCCTCGCTGAGCGGGACGGTGAACAGGCCGGAGACCTCGAGCGCCTCGCCCGACTCGGCGGCGGCGCCGGGCTCGGTGCCCGTCTCGCCGATCTTCAGCACCGGGACGCCGCGGGCGACGCACGCGTCGACGAGCTTGGACTCCTCGCCCCGCGGCACCGCGACGAGGGCGCGGGCCGTCGACTCCGAGAACAGCGCCTCGAACGGCGTGACGCCGTCGCGCTCGGTGAGCGCGTCGAGCGACACCGTGGCGCCGACGCCGAAGCGCAGCGACGCCTCGAGCAGCGCCTGCGCGAGGCCGCCCTCGGAGAGGTCGTGCGCGGCCGACACGAGGTCGTCGCGGCTCGCGTTGACGAGGACGCCGGCGAGCGCCTTCTCCGCTGCGAGGTCGACCTGCGGCGGGAGGCCGCCGAGGTGCCCGTGCTCGACCTCGGCCCACGCCGAGCCGTCGAGCTCGGGGCGCGTCGTGCCGAGCAGGTAGATGCTCTCGCCCGTCTCGCGCCAGCCCGACGGGGTCGCGTGCGCGACGTCGTCGAGCACGCCGAGCACGCCCACGACCGGGGTCGGGTGGATCGAGGAGTCGATCTGTCCCGGCTCCCCGGTCCCGTTGTAGAGCGAGACGTTGCCGCCCGTGACGGGGACGCCGAGCTCGCGGCACGCGTCCGCGAGGCCCTCGATCGCCTCGACGAGCTGCCACATCGAGTCGGGGTCCTCGGGCGAGCCGAAGTTGAGGCAGTCGGTCACGGCGAGCGGGCGGGCGCCCGTCGTCGCGACGTTGCGGTACGCCTCGGCGAGCGCGAGGCGCGCGCCCGTGCGCGGGTCGAGCTTGCCGTAGCGGCCGTTCGCGTCGGTCGCGAGCGCGACGCCGAGGCCCGTGCTCTCGTCGACGCGGACCACGCCCGAGTCGTCGGGCTGCGCGAGCGCGGTGTTGCCCTGGACGAACCGGTCGTACTGGTTCGTCACCCACTCCTTCGACGCGAGGTTCGGCGACGCGAGGAGGCGCAGGGCCGTCGCGCGCAGGTCGTCGCCGCTCTCGGGGCGCGCGAGCGCGTCGGCCTCGACGGTGCGGGCGTTGAGCCCGTCCTGCCACGACGGGCGCGCGTACGGGCGGTGGTACACCGGGCCCTCGTGCGCGACCGTCCGGGGGTCGACGTCCACGATGCGCTCGCCGTGGTGGTCGATCGTCAGGCGGCCCGAGTCGTTGACCTCGCCGATCACGGCGGTCTCGACGTCCCACTTGCTCGTGATCGCGAGGAACTCGTCGAGCTTGTCGGGCGCGACGACCGCCATCATGCGCTCCTGCGACTCCGACATGAGGATCTCGCCCGCGTTGAGCGTGGGGTCGCGCAGCAGGACGTCGTCGAGCCACACGTGCATGCCGCCGTCGCCGTTGGAGGCGAGCTCCGACGTCGCGCACGAGATGCCGGCGGCGCCGAGGTCCTGGATGCCCTCGACGACCTTCGCCGCGTAGAGCTCGAGGCAGCACTCGATGAGGACCTTCTCCATGAAGGGGTCGCCCACCTGGACGCTCGGGCGCTTGGCGGGCACGCCGTCCTCGAACGTCTCGGACGCGAGGATCGAGGCGCCGCCGATGCCGTCGCCGCCCGTGCGGGCGCCGAACAGCACGACCTTGTTGCCGACGCCCGACGCGTTGGCGAGGTGGATGTCCTCGTGGCGCAGCACGCCGAGGCACAGCGCGTTGACCAGCGGGTTGCCCTGGTACGAGGCGTCGAACACGAGCTCGCCGCCGATGTTCGGCAGGCCGAGGCTGTTGCCGTACCCGCCGACGCCGCTCACGACGCCGTGCACGACGCGCGCCGTGTCCGGGTGGTCGACGGCGCCGAAGCGGAGCTGGTCCATGACGGCGACGGGGCGCGCGCCCATGGAGATGATGTCGCGCACGATGCCGCCGACGCCCGTCGCGGCGCCCTGGTAGGGCTCGACGAACGACGGGTGGTTGTGCGACTCGACCTTGAACGTCACGGCCCAGCCGTCACCGATGTCGACGACGCCCGCGTTCTCGCCGATGCCGACGAGCAGGTGCTTCTTCATCTCGTCCGTGGTGGCCGCGCCGAACTTCGACAGGTGCACCTTGGACGACTTGTAGGAGCAGTGCTCGGACCACATGACGGAGTACATCGCGAGCTCCGCGGCCGTGGGGCGCCGCCCCAGGATGTCGCGGATGCGCTGGTACTCGTCGGGCTTGAGGCCGAGCTCGGCGTACGGCTGGACCTCGTCGGGGGTGGCGGCGGCGTGCTCGACGGTGTCGAGCGTCGGCGTGGCGGGACGAGCCTCGGAGCGTGCGGAAGCCTGGGGTGCGGGGGCGGTCATCGTTTCCCTCGGGTGGGCGCTGAGCGGGGAGCGCACGACGGCGCACGGCCAGTCTACCGGCGGAGCAGCGCCTGCCGTCCGCGCGTCTCAGGGCCGGCACCCGGAGCCTCCCGAGATGCAGCGGGACGCGACTCGGGTTCGGATGGGGAGTGTGACCACGACCTTCTCGCTGCCCGACGCCCCCGCCCGCCCCTCGACCGGGGACCTGCTCGACCCGCACCTCGAGCGGCTCGGCCACGAGCTCACCCTCGTGGAGCGCCAGCTCACCGGGTACTCGCGTCGGACCGGGTCGTACGTGGGCCACAAGGCGTTCGAGACGGTCGAGCCGGCCGGCGGCCGCTACCGGGACGAGCTCGAGGCGGAGCGCGAGCGCATCCTCAGCCGTCTCGAGCTGCTCAGCGCGATGCGCGTCGCGGCGGCCGCCTGACGCCACGGGTGCGGCGTCTCAGGAGGTCAGTCCCACCACGACGCCGACCACCCCGAGCAGCGGCGGGACGAGCTGCACGAGCGCCGCACGCGCCTTCGACGGCGACGACAGGATCAGCACGAGCCCGGCGGCGACCATCGACCCCGCCCCGGCGACGACGAGCGTGAGGCCCACGTCCTGCCGGTCCGTCGCGTACAGGACGATGCCGAGCACGACGAGGACCGCGAGGAACAGGTTGTAGAAGCCCTGGTTGAACGCGAGCTCCTGGGTCGCCTCGGCCTCCTCGCGCGACGTGCCGAACGTCGCGCGCGTGCGCGCGCTCGTCCACGTGAGCGACTCCATGACGAAGATGTACACGTGGATCGCCGCGGCGACTCCCGCGAGCGCCAGCCCGACCCCGATCATCGTCGGCCCCTCCCGTCCCCGAGGCCCGCACGGTGCACGCCCCCCCGGCGGCGCCGGCGAGGGTCTCTGCCTCAGCGGTCCTCAGCGTTCCACAGATAGGGCTCGGCCGCCGCGAGCGCCACGGCGAGCGCGCCGAGCGCGAGCCCGACGCGCGTGTGCGGCAGGCGCACGCCCCGGGCGCGCAGCCGCTCGCCGCGGCCGTAGACCCACTTCTCCCCCGCCACGACGAGCGTCGTCGCGAGCGCGACACCGGCCACCGCGCCCCCGGCGACCACGGCGGGCGTGACGGGCGTCGCCTCGTCGTGGTCGGGGACGTACGCGTTGTCCTCGCGCACGGGGTCGGCCGGGTGGTCGGCCGGGGCGTCGCCAGGCTCGGTGCCGTCCGGACCCGCGTCCCGGGCCGCGTCCCGCAGCGAGCGCACGCCCTCGCGCGCCTCGATCCCCTCGGCCGTCGACGTCAGCGTGAGCACGACCCCCGCGGTCCCGACCGCCGTCTTGGCGAGCGCGCGCGCCCAGCGCGGCCGCACGACGTCGGGCACGGCGTACCAGGCGACGGTCATGAGTCCTGCGATCGCCACGGTGCGCGGGTCGGCGGACTTCCGGGTCGGCTCGTGCTCGGTCATCGTGCCCCTTCGTCAGACGGTGCGGTGGCGGGTGCGCTCGCGGTTCCCAACGGTCCGGGCGCGCGTCGAGTTCCTGCGTCGCGCAGGCGCTCGCGCAGGTAGCGGACCGCCGGCGCGTCGGTCATGGTCGCGCGCCACACGACCGTCACCGGGCGGGTCGGGACGGGCTCGCGCACGGGGACCGCGACGACGTCGGACGGCAGGGGGCCGCGGCCCAACCGGGGCACGAGCGCGACGGCGAGGCCCTGGGCCACGACCTCGACCTGCGACGCGAACTCGAGGCACCGGAAGTCGATGCGGGGGACGCGCGGCTCGCGCGCGAACATGTGGCAGAACCACTCGTAGCAGATCGTGCCGTCGGGCGTGCAGACCCAGGTCTGGTCGAGCAGGTCGGGCGGGGTGAGCGCGGGCCTGCCCGCGAGCGGGCTCGACGCGTGCACGAGCACGTCCGCCTCGTCGCGGAACAGCTCCTCGGCGCGCAGGCTCGGGGGCAGCGCGAGGCCGACGCCCTCCCAGTGGTGGACGAGCGCGAGGTCCAGCGTGCCCGCCGCGACCGCCGCGACGGCGTCCCACGGCTCGGCCTCCTCGACGACGAGCCGCAGGTCCGGGACGTCCTCGCGCACCCGCGCGACGAGGGGTGCGACGACGCCGCGCACCGCCGTCGAGAACGACCCGAGCCGCACCGTCCCGGTGGGCCGCGCGCCCGCGTCGTGCAGGCGCGCGCGCAGCGACTCGACCTGCTCGCGCAGCACCCGGCCCTCCTCGACCACGCGTCGCCCCGCGGCCGTGAGCACGACGCCGCGGCCCTCCCGGTCGAGCAGTCGCGCGCCGAGGTCGCGCTCGAGACGCTTGACCTGCTGCGAGACGGCGGACGGCGTGTACCCGAGGTCGCGCGCGGCGGCGTGCACGGTCCCGGTGCGCTCGACGGCGAGCAGCGCGTCCACGGCGGCGAGGTCGATCATGCCGTCAGGCTATCGGGAAGCAGCGCTACCGGGAACCGTGCACCACCGTGCGCTGGACGTGCACGATGTCGAGGGCGCACCCTCGAACCCATGCCCCTGCGCTCGTCCCTCCTCGCCGTCCTCGTCGCCGTCGTGTGGGGTGTGAACTTCGTCGTCATCGACCTCGGCCTCGGCAACGTGCCGCCGACGCTCTTCGTCGCCCTGCGCTTCCTCGTCGTCCTCGTCCCCGCGATCTTCCTCGTCCCGCGGCCGCGTGCGCGCTGGCGGGACGTGCTGCTCGTCGGCACGTTCATGAGCCTCGGCCAGTTCGGCCTGCTGTACACCGCGCTCGCGCTCGGCATGCCCGCCGGGCTCGCGTCGCTCGTGCTCCAGGCGCAGGTCGGCCTCACGGTGCTGTTCGCCGCCGCGGCGCTGCGCGAGGTCCCGACGCGCTCGCAGCTCGTCGGGGTGCTGGTCGGTGCCGCGGGGCTCGTCGTGGTCGGCGTGGGGCGCAGCGCGTCGACGCCGGCGCTCGCGTTCGTCGTGACCCTCGCCGCCGCCGCGTCCTGGGCGGTGGGCAACGTCGTAGCACGCCGGGCCGGCCGCCGCGACCACGGTCCTACCTCGCGAGACCAGGGCTCTACCTCGCGAGACCAAGGTTCAACCTCGCGGCCCGGGCTCGACGGGCTGTCGATGACGGTGTGGTCGGCCCTCGTCGTGCCGGTCCCCATGCTCGGGCTGTCCCTCGCGCTCGACGGGCCGGACGCCGTCGGGCACGCGCTCACGCACCTCACGCTCGCGCCCGTGCTCTCGACCCTGTACACGGCGTGGCTCGCGAGCCTCGTGGGCTACGGGATCTGGAACACGCTGCTCGCCCGGTACCCGGCGTCCGCCGTGGTGCCGTTCACGATGCTCGTGCCGCCCGTGGGGATGCTCGCCGCGTGGGTCGTGCTCGACGAGGTGCCGAACGCGGCCGAGCTGGCCGGCGGCGTCGTGCTCCTGCTGGGCGTCGCGACGACGACGGGCGTCCTGCGTCGGCGACCGCGTGCCGCGCGCCCGGCCGCCGAACCCGGGGTTCTCGCGCCGCACGCGGCCGAACCCGGCGACGACCCCAGGCTCGGCGAGCCGCGCGACGACAGGCCGGGGTTCGGCAGCCCGGAGGCGACACGCGCCCGTTCGCGCTGACAGGACACCGCGACCGGGGGTTCCATGGAGGTCCGGGGACGTCCGAGACGCGAGGGAGCCTCTCATGAGCCAGACCGCGGGTCGCACGGAGGAACGGCAGCAGCCGGAGCTCAAGCGCGTCATGGGGCCCAAGCTCCTGCTCCTGTTCATCGTCGGGGACATCCTCGGCACGGGCGTGTACGCGCTCACGGGCCAGGTCGCGGGCGAGGTCGGCGGGGCGGCGTGGCTGCCGTTCCTGCTCGCGTTCGTGGTCGCGACGATCACCGCGTTCTCCTACCTCGAGCTCGTCACCAAGTACCCGAGCGCCGCCGGCGCCGCGCTCTACACGCACAAGGCGTTCGGCATCCACCTGCTGACGTTCGTGGTCGCGTTCATGGTCATGAGCTCGGGCATCACGTCGGCGTCGACGGCGTCCAACGCGTTCGCGGGGTTCGTCTCGGACGGGTTCGGCCTCGAGCTCCCGACGGGCGGCGACGGCAGGCTCCTCATCGCGCTCGGCTTCATGGCCCTCGTCGCGCTGGTGAACCTGCGCGGCGTCGGCGAGAGCGTCCGGGCGAACGTCGTGCTGTCGCTCGTCGAGCTGTCCGGCCTGCTGCTCGTGATCTTCGTGGGGCTGTGGGCGACGACCCAGGGCCGCGCCGACTTCTCGCGCGTCGTCGTGTTCGAGAGCACGGACGACAAGAGCGTGTTCCTCGCCGTGACGGCCGCGACGACGCTCGCGTTCTTCGCGATGGTCGGGTTCGAGGACTCGGTGAACATGGCCGAGGAGTGCAAGAACCCCGTGCGCGACTTCCCGCGCATGATGCTCACCGGGCTGTCGATCACGGGCGCGATCTACGTGCTCGTCGCGATCACCGCCGTCGCGCTCGTCCCCGTCGGCGACCTCGTGGACGACTCGAAGGGCTCGGCGCTCACGCAGGTCGTGGCGGCGGGGGCGCCGAACCTGCCGTTCGACACGATCTTCCCGTTCATCGGCATGTTCGCCGTCGCGAACTCGGCGCTCATCAACATGCTCATGGCGTCCCGCCTGCTCTACGGCATGGCGAACCAGGGCGTGCTGCCGCGCGCGTTCGGCCAGGTCCACCCGTTCCGCCGGACCCCTTGGGTGTCGATCCTCGTGACGACGGCCATCGCGTTCGCGCTCATCGTGTACGTGGTGCGGCAGTCGGGGACCGAGGCGGGCACCAACGCGATCGCGCTGCTCGGCGGCACGACGTCGCTGCTCCTGCTCGTCGTGTTCACGATCGTCAACATCGCGCTCCTCGTGCTGCGGCGCGACCGCGTCGACCACCAGCACTTCCGCACCCGCACGTGGCTCGCGGTCCTCGGGGCGCTCACGTGCGCGTACCTCGCCGGGCCGTGGGCGCGCAGCGCCGAGCAGCAGGAGCAGTACGCCATCGCGGGAGCGCTCGTCGGCCTGGGGATCTTGCTCTCCTTCGTCACGTGGCTGTACAACCGTGCGGTGCGCCACCGCCAGACCGCGTTCTCGGACGTGTCCCACCTCGAGGACGACGTCGAGGAGCGATGAGCAGCCCGTCCACCGACGACCGTCCCCCTCGAGACGTGCCACGCGTCGGCGCCACCGGCGTCGTCGCGTTCCTCTGCGAGCTCGCGCTCCTCGCGCTGGTCGCGGTCGTGGGCTGGCGCCTCGGCGGCGCCTCCGGCCCCGGTGGCGTCGCCCTCTCGGTCGTCCTCGCCGTCGCTCTGCCCGCCCTCGTCGTGGTCGTGTGGGGGCGCTGGTTCGCGCCGACCGCGGCCCGGCGCCTCCCGCAGCCCTGGCGTCTGGACGGCCAGATCGCGCTGTTCGTCGCGGCCGGCCTCGCGGCCGCGGGTGTCGGGCTCGTCTGGTGGGGCGTGGGCCTCGCGCTCGTCGGCACGACGGCGTTCGCCCTCACCCGGGACCGCTGACCCCGGGCGGGCGACCGCCGTCGTGCGCGCTCGTCAGGCCGAGCGCTGCCGCGTGCGGAACGCCTGCGTCGCGAGCCAGCCCATGACGACCGCCGCGAGCGCGAGCAGCCCGAGCCGCCCCCACACCACGCCCCAGTCGGGCGACGCGGCGAGCGCCTCGCGCCCGGCGACGACGGCCCAGTCGAACGGGTTGTACCGCGCGACGTCCGCCACCCAGTCCGCGGAGAGCCGCGTGTCCATCACGGCCGACGACAGGAACACGAGCGGCAGCGTGATGAGCTGCGAGATGCCGATGAGGGCCTCCTGCTGGCCGGTGAGCAGGGCCGTCGCGTTGCTCAGCGCCGAGAACAGCGCCGTGAGGAGCACGACCGCGAGCAGGAGGGCGAGGACGCCGAGCGTCGTCTCGCCGGGCGTGCCGCCGAACCGCGCCCCGCACAGCCACGCGACCGCGAGGACGACGAGCGCCTGCCCGACCGCGATGACGGCCTGGTAGATCATCGTCGACGCCATGAGCGCGCCGCGCGACGCCGGCGACGTGAGGAAGCGGTCCAT
>JAQSXO010000091.1 GCA_029256625.1 Cellulosimicrobium sp.
GTCCGCGAACGCGGCGCGCTCGTCGTCGGACAGCTCGCCCGCGTAGTGCGACGCCTCGTCGAGCCCGGCGCCGAGCGCGAGGTGGGTGTGCTCGCGCCGTGCGGCGAGCCACACGATGCGCACGCGCCCGCCGTTCTCGGGCGCGTACGCCCGGTACTCCGCGAGGCCGAACCCGATGCGGCCGTTGTTGGCGACGAACCCCGGGTGCCCCTCGGTCATCGCCGCCTCGACCTCCTGGAAGGAGGCGCCGAGCAGGTCGACGGCGCTCGGGCCGCCGGTGCGCTCGTACCGCTCGGTCTTGGCGGTCGCGCTCGCGAGCGTCGAGGACACCTCCTCGAGGTAGGTGGCGAGCAGGTCGTCGGGGATGTTCAGGTCGGGCTGCAGCTCGACGACGAGGTCGAGCGCGTCCACGGGCAGGTCGCGCGGCCCGCCCCCCTGTCCGGAAGGCCCCGAGGGCACGGCGGTACGCCGGATCGATGCCTCGTCGAGCACCCAGTGCTCCAGCGCGTAGCGGCGCGCGACGAAGCGGTACTCGACGGCGCCGCCCGCGACGGGCAGCACGTACTCTCCGGGGCCGCTCGCCTCGACCGGCCAGACCTCGGCGCGCGGCGCGAGCAGACGCTCGTGCGTGAGCTCGGCGATCGTCTTGGCGACGAGGTGGCGGTGGGCGCGGTCGGCCAGGTCGGGCCGCAGGTGCGGGGCGAGGTCGACGCCGTCCCCCAGCGGGCTCGCGTCCAGGTCGGCGCAGGTCGCGACCGCGAGGTGCGCCGTCTTGCCCGGCAGCTCGAGCTCGCGCAGCACGCGGAACCCTGCGGCGGCGTTCTTCGCCGCGATCGCGGCGTTGCGCACGTCCGGCTCGACGACGACGCGCCGCGCCCCGCGCCCGGCGGGGTCGAGGCAGAACCGCACGACAGCGCCCATCACCGCGGACGTGAAGCCGCTGCGCGGGGGTCCCGCCGGCGGCGCGACGAGCAGGTGCATCCCCACGTCGCCCGGCTCCAGCAGCGCGACGGCGGCGGGGACGTCGGCGAGCGTGACGCGCGCCGGGTCGTAGGTCTCGACGAGGAAGGCGGGCGCGCCGTCCACGCGGCCGAGCCACGCGTCCTGGTGCGGGTCGGCGGCCACCTCGGCGAGGTAGGCGCGCACGCCGTCCACGTCGAGGTGGCCCAGCTGCCAGAACGCCGAGCGCGGGTGGGCGAGCCAGCCCTGCACGAGCGCGGCGTCGCGCGCCGGGTCGACGGCGTCGAGCGAGACGTCCGCTCGGCCCGCGCCGAGGCGGACCCGCACGGCGAACGCGGGGTCCGGGGTCGCGGCCGGGGCGCGGTCGCCCGTCGGGCCCGCGGACGACGGCGTGGTGGTCACGGTGCTCATCGGGCCTCCCCTCCCGCGCGCTCGCCGGCCGTCACGGGCGCGGTCACCGGGGCCGAGGCCGCGTCGTCGGGCAGGCCGAACGTCTGGAACGCGATGCGCTCCTCCACCGGGTACACCTCGCGCCCCGTGACGGTGCGCAGCACCACGGCGTTGCGCCACGCGGCGAACCCGAGGTCCGGCGCGGTGATCCCGTGCGTGTGCTCCTCGCCGTTGAGCACGTGCACGCGGCGCGCGTCGTCGACCGTGTAGTCGCGCGCGACGTCGAACCGCCCGAGCTCGTCGAACCGGAGCAGGTGGCGCACGGGCTCGAGGAACGCGGGCACCGCCGCGGCGTAGCCCGTCGCGGCGACGAGCGCCCGCGTGCGGCGCTCGACCTCGCGCCCGAGCTGGGCGTGGCGCAGGCGCAGCACGTACTCCCCCGCCTCACCGGCCCCCGGCTCGTAGCGCGCGGCCACGACCTCGGTGTCCGTGAGCAGCGTCGTCGGCACGGCCCGGTCGAGGCTCAGCCGGTACAGGGCGTCGTAGATCTCGTCCACGAGGTCGCCGCTGATCCCCTTGTACAGGCCGCGCTGCTCGCGACCCAGGAGCTGGCGCAGCTCCAGCGGCAGCGCATGGAAGTGGTCGGTGTACTCCGGCGACGTCATCTCGAGCGTGAGCTTGGTGTACTCCATGGGGAAGAAGCGCGGCGAGCGCGTCACCCAGTCCAGCCGGTACCCGGGACGGTGCGCGTCGCCGTGCACGCCCTCGAGCAGGTCGCGGTACACCTCGGCAGCCGACTGGCCGCTGCCCACGACCGTGACCGACCCGGAGGCGGCGAGGGCGTCGCGGTGCGGCAGGTACTGCGCGCTGTGCACGAGCGGACCCGCGCCCGGGTGCTCGCCGCGCGCGACCTCGTCCGCGAGCGCCCGCAGCGCGGGCGGCAGCACCGGGGCGGTGCCGACGCCGAGCACGAGGTGGCGCCCCCGGTGCTCCTCGGCGCCGGTGACGGCGCCGTCCGCGTCGAGGACCTCGGCCCGCACGACGAACGCGTCGGCGGCCGCGTCGTGCTCGACGGCGACGACACGCCGCGACCAGCGCAGCGAGCTCAGCCGCGCCGCGACCCAGCGGCAGTAGGCGTCGTACTCGGCGCGCAGCGGGTAGAACGACTCGCGGATGTAGAACGGGTAGAGCCGGCCCGTGGCCTTGAGGAACGCGAGGAACGAGTACGGCGACGTGGGGTCCGCCATGGTGACGAGGTCGGCGAGGAACGGGACCTGGATCGTCGCGCCCTCGATCATCATGCCGGGGTGCCAGCGGAACTCCGGTGCGGCGTCGAGGAAGACGGCGTCGACGTCGTCGAGCGGCTCGGACAGCGCGGCGAGGCCGAGGTTGAACGGCCCGATCCCCACGCCGACGACGTCGCGCACACGGGCCGGGTCGACGGGAGAGGTCTCCGGGGTCGTCGCGGGAGTCGTCGTGGTCATCGGGCCACCGCCCCGGCGGTCGCGAGCGAGGCGACGAGGTCCGCGGCATGCGCGTCGTGGCCGTCCTCGTCGTCCAACAGGGCGTCGCGCTCGACGAGCGCCTGCGCGGTCGTGCGCACGAGGTCCAGCACGTGGCGCACGTCCGCCAGGGTCACGGTCGGGTTGAGGAGCGTGAGCTTGAGGCACGGGACGCCGTCGAGCAGGGTCTTGGCGACGACCGCGCGACCGGACTCGAACAGCACGCGCCGCACGAGCGGCACGAGCCGGTCGGCGTGCTCCGCGTCCAGGCCCGGCGGCTCGTAGCGGAACAGGACGGTGGACAGGTCGGTGCGCCCGAGCACGCGCAGGTCGGGGTCGTCCGCGAGGTCGGCGTGCACCGCCGCGGCGAGGTCGCACACCGCGTCGACCATCGCGCCGACGCCGTCCGGGCCGAGCGCGCGCAGCGTCGTCCAGAGCTTGAGCGCGTCGAAGCGCCGGGTCGTCTGGAGCGACACGTCGACCTGGTTGGGCTCGGCGTTCTCGCGCGGGTTGAGGTAGTCCGCGTGGTGCGCGACGCGCTCCAGGTCGGCGCGGTCGCGCACGATCAGCGCGCTCGCGGACACGGGCTGGAAGAACGCCTTGTGGTAGTCGACGGTCACCGACCGCGACCGCTCGATGCCGTCGAGCAGGTGCCGGCGCGTCGGGGACACGAGCAGCCCGCACCCGTAGGCGGCGTCGACGTGCAGCCACACGTCGGTCGCGTCGCACACGTCCGCGACGGCGGCGAGGGGGTCCACGCAGCCGCGGTCGGTCGTGCCCGCGGTCGCGACGACCGCCATGACCACGTCGCCGGCCGCGCGCACCGCGCCGACCGCCGCCGCGAGCGCCGTGGGGTCGAGGCGGCCGTCGGCGTCGGCCCTCACGTGGACCACGGCGTCGTCGGCCAGGCCGAGCAGCAGGGCCGAGCGGGCCACGCTGAAGTGGCTCGACGCGGCAGCGAGGACGCGCAGGCGGGGCAGCAGGGCGGACCGGCCGGGCCCGCCCGCGCGGGCCGCGCGCTCGACGGCGCGCTCCCGGGCGAGGAAGAGCGCGTGCAGGTTGGACTGCGTGCCCCCGGAGGTGAGCACGCCGTCGCCGGTGGCGTACCCGACCCGGCACGCGGTCCACGCGACGACGCGGCGCTCCATGAGGGTCGCCACCGTCGACTGGTCGAACGTGTCGACGGACGTGTTGACCGCCGCGAGCATCGCCTCGGCGCCGACGGCGGGCAGCGCGACCGGGCAGTTGAGGTGGGCGGCGTACGCGGGGTCGTGGAACCACACCGCGTGGGTCGCGTAGAGGTCGGCCGCCTCGCGCAGCGCCGCGTGGGTGCCGAGGCCCGGGGCGTCGAGGTCGACCGCGTCGACGAGCTCCGCGAGGTGGGCGCGGCTCGCGCCCGACCAGGGCTGGGTGACCGCGGCCACGCGCGCCGCGACGTCGTCGACGACGGCGTGCAGGGTGCTCGCGTAGTCGCCCGCGGTCGCGCCCGTGAGCAGGGCCGGGGCGGTCGAGGTACCGTGCGCGGGCGCGACGGATCGTGCTGAGAGCATGCGAGGCTCCAAGTACGGGGAGAGGACCGCCACGGATCGCGGCGGGGCAACCTGAGGTTTGCCTTGCCTAACCTAGCGCAGCGCGGGCGGCCGTCAAGAGTGACCTGCGCCACGCCGCCGTGGACGCGAGGGCACGGTGGCGGGAGGATGGCACTCGCCCGTCCGTGGCTCCCGAGGAGGCCGTGTGGAACCGACCGTCGCGACGACCCGCCCCGCCATCGTCACCGTGGACGACGACCCCGGGGTCTCGCGCGCGGTCGCGCGCGACCTGCGCCGCCGCTACGGCGACCGGTACCGCATCGTGCGCGCCGAGTCGGGCGCCGAGACGCTCGACGCGCTGCGCGAGCTCGCGCTGCGGGGCGAGGACGTCGCCGTCGTGCTCGCCGACCACCGCATGCCCGGCATGACCGGCGTCGAGCTCCTCGAGCAGGCGATGGACCTCTTCCCCGCGGCCCGGCGCGTCCTGCTCACCGCCTACGCGGACACGGAGGCGGCGATCGAGGCGATCAACGTCGTCGACCTCGACTACTACCTGCTCAAGCCGTGGGACCCGCCCGAGGAGAAGCTCTACCCCGTCGTGGACGCCCAGCTCGAGGCGTGGTCCGCCACCGACCGGCGCCGGCCGGCCGAGACGGTCGTCGTCGGGCACCGGTGGTCGGCGCGGTCGTCGCAGGTGCGCGAGTTCCTCGCGCGCAACCGCGTGCCCTACCGCTGGTACCCGTCGGAGTCCGCCGAGGGCGCGCGGCTGCTCACCGCCGCGCAGACCGACGGCGAAGCCCTCCCCCTCGTGGTGACGCCGGAGGGCGAGGCGCTCGTCGCGCCCGACGACGCGACGCTCGCCGAGCGCGTCGGGCTCGCCACGCGGCCCGCGGCCGACTTCTACGACCTCGTCGTCGTCGGCGGCGGCCCCGCCGGCCTGAGCGCCGCGCTCTACGGGGCGTCCGAGGGGCTGCGGACGGTGCTCGTCGAGCGCACGGCCACGGGCGGGCAGGCCGGCCAGAGCTCGCGCATCGACAACTACCTCGGCTTCCCCGACGGGATCTCGGGCGCGCAGCTCGCCGAGCGCGCGCGGCGCCAGGCGGTGCGGTTCGGTGCCGAGATCGTCACGACGCGCGACGCGGTCGAGCTCGACGTCGACGGCCCGGCGCGCAGCGTGCGCTTCCCCGACGGCACGTCGATCGACGCCCACACCGTCATCCTCGCCTCGGGCGTGTCCTACCGGCTGCTCGACGGCCCCGGGCTCGGCGACCTCGTGGGGCGGGGCGTGTTCTACGGGTCGGCGCTCACGGAGGCCTCGGCGTGCCACGACCAGGAGGTGTACGTCGTCGGGGGCGCCAACTCCGCCGGGCAGGCGGCGCTCTACCTGGCTCGCGAGGCCAAGCGCGTCACGCTCGTGATCCGCGGCGACTCCCTCGCCCGCTCGATGTCCTCCTACCTCGTCGAGCAGGTCGAGGCCCACCCGCGCGTGCGCGTCCTGACCCGGACGGAGGTCGCCTCCGCGTCGGGCGACGGCCACCTGGAGCACCTCGAGCTGCACGACGTCGACACCGGCGAGACCACGCGCGTCGAGTGCGGGTGGGCGTTCGTGTTCATCGGCGCCGCACCCCGCACCGACTGGCTCGACGGCGTCGTGGCGCGCGACACGCGCGGGTACGTCCTCGCCGGGCCCGACCTGCTGCGCGACGGCGCCCCGCCCGCCGGGTGGACGCTCGACCGCCCGCCGTACCACCTCGAGACGTCCGTGCCCGGCGTGTTCGCCGCCGGCGACGTGCGCTCGGAGTCCGCCAAGCGCGTCGCGTCCGCCGTGGGCGAGGGCGCCATGGCCGTCATGCTCGTGCACCGCTACCTCGAACAGCTCTGACCATCCCGACCCAGCGCGAGAACCCGGACCCGCAGACCCGGAGGCGACACCGTGACCAGCACCGAGGAACCGACCACGACCCCGCCCACCGAGGGCACGTCCGCGGCAGCCGCCGCCCGCGGGTGGCTGCCGTGCGACGTCGACGAGCTGCGCGCGACGTTCCTGTTCGAGCACCTCACCGACGACCAGCTCGCCTGGCTGTGCGCCACCGGCCACGTCGAGCGCCACGACGCGGGCTGGCTGTTCCACGAGGGCACGCCCGCCGAGGCGTTCTACGTCATGCTCGACGGCGGCGTCGCCCTCTACCGGCGCGTCGGCGAGGACGAGGTCGAGGTCTCGCGCACGCACCAGGTCGGCGTCTACATGGGCGCGTGGAACGCCTATCTCGGCGACCGCCTGCCCCAGACGTACCTGCACTCGGCGCGCGCCCTGGAACCGTCACGCTTCTTCGTGCTCGAGGCGCACGACTTCGCCAAGCTCATGACCGAGTGGTTCCCCATGGCGGTGCACCTGCTCGAGGGCGTGTTCTGGGGCACGCGCGACGCGCAACAGCTCGTCGGGCAGCGCGAGCGGCTGCTCGCCCTCGGGTCGCTGTCCGCCGGCCTCACGCACGAGCTCAACAACCCCGCGGCGGCGGCGGTGCGCGCGACCGGGACGCTGCGCGAGCGCGTCGCGGCCATGCGGCACAAGCTCGCGCTCATCGCCGACGGCCCCTACGACCGCGCCACCCTCGCCGAGCTGATCCGGCTCCAGGAGGAGGCGCTCGAGCGCTACGCGGACACCCGGACGGCGGACGCCGTCGGCGCGCTGGAGACGTCCGACCTCGAGGACCGCCTCACCGACTGGCTCGACGACCACGGCCTGCCCGAGGGCTGGCGCGTGTCCCCTGCCCTCGTCCAGGCCGGCATCGACGAGCCCTGGCTCGACCGCGTCGCCGAGCGCGTGGACGCCGGAGCGCTCACGGGCGCGGTGAGCTGGCTCGCCTACACGATCGAGACCGAGCAGCTCATGGCCGAGATCGAGGACGCCACCGTGCGCATCTCCACGCTCGTCGGCGCGGCCCGTCAGTACTCCCAGCTCGACCGGGCGCCGTTCCGCCCCGTCGACCTGCACGAGCTCCTGGACTCGACCCTGACGATGCTCGACCACGCGCTCGCGGGCGTCGAGGTCGTGCGCCGCTACGACACCACCCTGCCGCCCGTGCCCGTCTACGCGGCCGAGCTCAACCAGGTGTGGACCAACCTCGTCGAGAACGCCGCGCAGGCGATGGGCGGGTCCGGCACGCTCACGGTCACGACCCGCCGCGCCGACGACCGCGCCGAGGTCGAGATCGCCGACACCGGCCCCGGCATCCCCGACGACGTGCGCCCCCGGATCTTCGAGCCGTTCTTCACGACCAAGCCGGTCGGGCAGGGCACCGGGCTCGGCCTCGACATCTCGTGGCGGATCGTCGTCAACAAGCACCACGGCGACCTCACGGTGACGTCCGTGCCCGGCGACACGCGGTTCGTCGTGCGGCTCCCGCTGGAGCCGGCACCGGCGACCGCCCCGGGGGCCGGCGCCGACTCCGACCGATGACGGCCCCCGTCCCCGCGGCGGGGACGTCGCCCGTCGGCGAGGAGCGCCACGCGTCGTGGCTCGAGCTCTTCTTCGACCTCGTCGTCGTCGCGGGCATCGGCATGCTCGCCCACCTCCTCCAGGAGGACCACGACGGCGGCGGGCTCGCCCTGTACGTCGTCGCGTACACGGCGTTCTGGCTCGTGTGGGCGTGCTTCACCACGTACGGCAACGTCGCGGGCGAGGGCACCCGGGCGCTGCCGATCCTCGCCGGGATGGCCGCGCTCGCGGTGATGATCGCCGCCGTGCCCGGCATCCACGACGAGCACGCGCAGGCGTTCACCGTCGCGTACGTCGTGGGCCGGCTCGTCGCCGCGCGCCCCTGGCGCCGCACGACCGTGGTCGTCGACCTGCCCGTGGTGCAGGCGCTGACCGGCGTCGTGCCGTGGATCGTGTCGTGGTGGTTCGACGGCCAGACCCGGTACACGCTCTGGGCCGTCGGCCTCGCGATCGACCTCCTCCTGCTCCTCACCCTCTCGGGCGAGCGCCTCGTGCGGCGCGCGCAGGAGCGCCTCGACGAGGTCCGCGAGCGCCGGGGTCGCGGGCCGGGCTCCCGGCGAGACCGCGCCGGGAGCGGCGTGCCACGGCGCGAGGGGCACGACCACGCAGGAGGGCGACGCGGCGGGCGGCGCGACGCCTGGGACCTCGAGGTGCCCGAGACGGTCGACGCCGCGGTGAGCGACGTGCCGCACCTCGGCGAACGGCTCGGGCTCTTCGTCATCATCGTGCTCGGCGAGGGCCTCATCCAGGCGATCGACGCCGCGAGCGAGGCCGAGTGGGACCGCACGCTCCTCGTCGCCGGAGCAGGAGCGTTCACGCTGCTGGTGGGTCTGTGGGCCCTCACCGTGCGGTCGGGCTACGCGGGCGTCGCGCTGCTGCGGCCGGCCGGGGTGCCGCCGCGGTCGGCGTGGTTCCTGCACCTGGTGAGCACCGGGGCGCTCGCGACGCTCGCGGGCGCGCTCGGCGGGGTCCTGGACAGTCCGGCGCGCGCGCTCGACCCCGGCGAGCTCGCGCTGCTCGTGGGCGCGTTCGCCGTGCACGGGCTCGTGTCCGCGGGGGTGCACGCCGCGCTGCGCGACGCGCGCACCGCCGTCCTGCTCGCCGTCCCCGTCGTGGCCGCCGGCGCGGTCGCGTGGCTCGCGGGCGGGACGGTCTCGGCCGCCGGTCTCGTCTGGGTGCTGTCGGGAGCGCTGCTCGTCCAGCTCGCCCTCGCGGCCCGGAACCGCTCCCCGCGCACCCCGCCCGGGGACGGCGCCTGACCGGGCGACCTGCCCGCGCTAAACCGTGGACGTCCCGCGCTCGCGGGCATAGCCTCGTGGCGTCCGGTCGAACCCGCCCGGACGCTCGACCATGACGACCGTGAAGGGGAGGTGGACCCGCGTGCTGCACCTGTGGTCCACCGACCCGTCCCGAAGGGCGCTCCTCAGGTAGACGACGTACGTCGTCCACCTGCAGAGCCGTCCTGGGGCACCGTCCTGGGGCGGCTCTCGTCGTCACCGCCCAGGAGACGGCCACCGACACGACAGGAGGCGCGACGATGAGCGAGGTGGTCATCTACAACCTCGGCGGCAGCCAGGAGCTCGGCCGCGTGTCGTTGCGCCACGCG
>JAQSXO010000092.1 GCA_029256625.1 Cellulosimicrobium sp.
TCGTGGCAGCTCCACGGCCACGACGAGGTGCAGGACGACCTCGAGGACCGCCGCGTCGCGCGGCACGCCGCGCGCAACGCCCCCGCGTTCGAGGACGCGGACACGGAGGAGAGCGGCGCGAGCCTGGACGACGAGGCCGCCGAGGTCCGCGACGAGACCGACGGCGACGGCGACGGGATCACCGACGGGCAGGAACCGCCGTCGTCCCCGGCCCCGCAGGCCGCGGTGGACGACGACACCCGCCACGACCGCCCGGACGACCCACGACCTGACGACCGCAGCGACGACGGGAAGGAGCCGCGATGAGTCTCACCGCCGCGGCGCTCGTCCCGCTGCCCGTCGTCCTCCCGCTCGTCGCCGCCGGCGCCGCGCTCGCGCTGTGGCGCCACCCGCGCGCGCAGCGGCTCATCACGGTCGCCGCTCTCGCGCTCGTCCTCGCCGCATCGGTGGGGCTGCTCGTCGCGGCCGACTCCGGGCCGATCGTCGTCGACGTCGGGGGCTGGGCCGCACCGGTCGGGATCGACCTCGTCGCGGACCGCCTCTCCTCGCTCATGCTCGTGGTCTCGAGCTTCGTCATGCTGTGCGTCCTGCTCTACTCGCTCGCCCAGGGCGTGGCGGACGGCGACGAGGAGGCGCCGGTCGCCATCTACCACCCGACGTTCATGGTCCTCGCGGCGGGCGTGTTCAACGCCTTCCTCTCGGGCGACCTGTTCAACCTCTACGTCGGGTTCGAGATCTTCCTCGCCGCGAGCTACGTGCTCCTGACGCTCGGCGGCACGGGCGAGCGCATCCGGGCGGGGTCGATCTACGTCGTCGTCGCGCTGCTGTCGTCGATCGTCTTCCTCGTGGCGATCGCGCTGACGTACGCGGCGACGGGCACGGTGAACCTCGCCCAGCTCTCCGAGCGCTACGCGGAGATCGACCCGGGCATGGCGCTCGCCATCCAGCTCCTGCTGCTGCTCGCGTTCGGCATCAAGGCGGCCATCTTCCCGCTGTCCGCGTGGCTGCCCGACTCCTACCCGACGGCGCCCGCGCCCGTCACGGCGGTGTTCGCCGGCCTGCTCACCAAGGTGGGCGTCTACGCGATCATCCGCACGCAGACGCTGCTGTTCCCCGAGGACAGCGTGGTCGACGACGTGCTCATGTGGCTCGCGCTGCTCACGATGGTCGTCGGGATCCTCGGCGCCGTCGCGCAGAACGACATCAAGCGACTCCTGTCGTTCACGCTCGTGAGCCACATCGGCTACATGATCTTCGGCATCGCGCTCGCGTCCGAGCCCGGCATGGCCGCCGCGATCTTCTACGTCGTGCACCACATCACCGTCCAGACGACGCTGTTCCTCGTCGTCGGGCTCGTGGAACGCCGCGGCGGGTCGACGTCGCTCGACCGGCTCGGCGGCCTGGCCAAGCTCGCGCCCGGCCTGGCCATCCTGTTCTTCATCCCCGCGATGAACCTCGCCGGCATCCCGCCCCTCTCGGGCTTCCTCGGCAAGGTCGGCCTCCTCGAGGAGGGTGTCGCGCAGGGCACGCCGCTCGCGTGGGCGCTCGTCGTCGGGTCGGTCGTCACGTCGCTGCTCACGCTCTACGCGATCGTCAAGGCGTGGAACAAGGCGTTCTGGCAGACGGCGCCCGTCGAGATCCCTGCGGACGCGCGCCTCCCGCGCGGCATGGTCGGCCCGGCGACGGCGCTCGTCGCGTTCGGCCTCGCGCTCACCGTGGTCGCGGGCCCGCTCTACTCGTACACCGAGCGCGCGGCCGCGACGCTGCTCGACGGCCACACCTACGTCGACGCCGTGTTCCCGGGCGACTCCGACCGCGGCCAGGGCGAGTCGAACGAGGTCGCGACCGGCGAGACGGACGGCACGGAGCCCGCCACGACGACCGGGGGTGGGGACGGATGAGCCTGCACCGCCGCCGTCGCGCGCTCGCCTCCGGCTGGTTCGCGCGCGTCACCACGCAGTGGCGCACGATCCTGTGGCTGACGATCGTCTGGGTCATGCTCTGGGGCGACCTGTCGTGGGGCAACGTCCTCGCGGGCGTCATCCTCGGCTTCGCCGTCATCACGTTCTTCCCGCTGCCGTCGATCGCGGCGCGCGGAAAGCTCCGGCCGTGGCCGTTCACGGTGCTCGTCGCGCGCTTCGTCTCCGACCTCGTCGTCGCCTCGTTCCAGGTGAGCCTGCTCGCGCTCACGCCGCGGCACACGCCGCGCGGGGCCGTCGTGGGCGTGCGCCTGCGCAACCCGTCGGACATCTACCTGACGATCACCGCCGAGCTCTCCTCGCTCGTCCCGGGCTCGATCGTCGTCGAGGCGCACCGGCTCACCGGGATGCTCTACCTGCACGTGCTCGACGTCGAGGCCGCCGGCGGCGTGGAGAAGGTCCGCGCGGACACGCTCGCGCTGGAGGCGCGCGTGCTGCACGCGCTCGCGTCCAACGAGGAGCTGCGCGCCGCGGGCCTGTACCGCGACCCGTCGACGCGAGAGGTGGCCGAGGCATGAGCGACACCGTCTACCTCGTCGTCGTGATCGCGAGCGCCGCGCTGCTCGCCGCGGGCGCGAGCCTCGCGATCGTCCGCGCCGAGCGTGGCCCGTCGATGCTCGACCGCACCATCGCGCTCGACGTGTTCACGACGACGCTCGTCGGGGCGATCGCGCTCGAGGCGGCGTTCTCGCGGCGCACGGACACCATCCCGATCCTCGTCGTGCTGTCGCTCGTCGGGTTCGTGGGCTCGGTGACGATCGCGCGGTTCGCGTCGGTCGAGCCCGAGGACGAGGGTCGCATCCGCACGGCCGACGAGGTCGCGGCGGAGGACGCCGCCCGCCGTGAGGCCGAGGAGGCCGACCGCGAGGCCGCCGTCGATCCCGAGCACCACGGCGGGGCGCCCGAGGGAGAGGTGCGGTGATGGACCCGACGACCGCGTTCTGGGACACCGTGGCCGACGTCGTCTCGGCCGTCTTCCTGCTGTGCGGTGCCTTCCTCGCGTTCGCCGCGGGCGTCGGCGTCGTGCGCTTCCCCGACCTCCTCGCACGCATGCACGCGGCCACGAAGCCGCAGGTGCTGGGGCTCATCCTCGTGCTCGCGGGGCTCAGCCTGCGGCTGCGCTCGTGGGGCGCCGTCGCGACGCTCTTCCTCGTCGTGATCTTCCAGCTCCTCACCTCGCCCGTCGCGGCGCACATGGTCGGCCGAGCCGGGTACCGGACCGGCAAGGTGCGCACCGACCTGCTCGTCGTCGACGAGCTCACGCGGGACCAGGACGCGGCCGAGCGTGAGGACGTCGGCGAGCACGAGAGCGCCGGGAGTGCCGATCGCCCGGCGCCGCGCGAGGGTGCCGAGCCCGCAGCCCCCGGCGACGCGGACCTCGCCGACACCGCCGACACGGCCGCCGGCGACGTCGGGCCCTCGGGAGGCGAGACCTCGGAGCGCTGACGGGCTCCGGAGGGCTGGAGGCCTGCGCTCCGCGCGCGGGCCGTGAGCACGGCTGGTAGACCGGCAGCATGGCCGACGCCCCCACGCCCGCCCCGCCGCAGCCGGAGTCGCGCAACCCCCGGGTCGCCCGGCCCGGGGACGGCGGCGAGAGCACCGTCACCGTGATCGTCGCGTTCCTCGCCAACGCGCTCATCGCCGGGGCGAAGACCGTCGCCGCGACGGTCACCGGGTCCGCGTCCATGCTCGCCGAGGCCGTGCACTCGTGGGCGGACACCGGCAACGAGATCTTCCTGCTCGTCGCCGACAAGCGCTCGCGGCGCCCGGCCGACGCCGAGCACCCGCTCGGGTTCGGCCGCGAGGCGTACGTGTGGTCGATGTTCGCCGCGATCGGGCTCTTCGCCGTCGGCGCCGGGGTCTCGATCACGCACGGCATCCAGGAGCTCGTGCACCCCGAGCCGGCGGACAACTACGTCGTGGCCTACGCCGTGCTGGCGCTCGCGTTCGTGCTGGAGGGCGTGTCGTTCCTCCGGGCCCGCCGCCAGGCGCGCGACGAGGCGAGGGCGGCCGACCGCGACACGCTGCACCACGTGCTCGTCACGTCGGACCCGACGCTGCGCGCGGTGTTCGCCGAGGACGCCGCCGCCCTGATCGGCCTCGTCGTCGCGTTCGCGGGCGTGCTCGCCCACCAGGTCACGGGGTCGCCCGTCCCGGACGCGATCGGGTCGATCGTCGTCGGCCTCGTGCTCGCGGTGGTGTCCGTCGTGCTCATCGACCGCAACCGCCGCTTCCTCGTGGGCGAGGCCGCGATGCCCGCGACGCGCGCCGCCGTCCTGGAGGGCATCCGGGACCTGCCCGAGGTCGAGCGCGTGACGTACCTGCGCCTCGAGTACGTGGGCCCGCGCGCGCTGTACCTCGTGGCGAGCGTGGACCTGCGCGGCGACGAGTCGGAGACGTCGGTCGCGCGCCGCCTCGACGACCTCGAGCGTCGCGTGACGTCCGTGCCGCTCATCGCCGGCGCGGTGTTCACCGTCTCCGCGCCCGAGGAGCCGTCGATCGCCTGACCCACCACGCCGAACCGGTGTCGTTTGCTGGGCTCGGCGCCGAACCCGGGAACGACCCCGGGTTCGGCGGCTCGGGCAGCGGGCAGAACGGACGAAGCGGTACACATCCACGGCCGGGGTGGGTAGGGTCGAGCGATGGCCCCGCAGCGCACGCCCCGGCACCGGGCCGGAGCGCCCGCGGAGATGCCCCGGTCGCGACCGGCACCCGAGACGTCGCGGGCCGCGCGCCCGTCGTCCACCGTGCCGGGGCCCGGGGCGGCCCGACGGCGGGGCGGCCCGTTCGCGCGGCACCTGCGGTCCGGTCCGCGGGTCGCCGTGACGTCGGGGGTCGCCGCGGCGCTGCTGCTCGGCCCGCCGCTGGGCGTCACGGTCGCGACGGCGACCGGCGAGCTCCGGCCGGAGCACGTCGGCCCGCTCGGGCCGGTGGTCGCGGCGCTGCCGTGGCGGGGGACCGACCCGGTGTCCTGGCTCGACGGCCGGGACCCGCACGACGACCGCTCGTCACGGACGCTGGCCGACGGCCGCTCGGCGGACGACCTGGAGGACTCGTCGGGCACGCCGGCGTCCCCGGCCGCGCCCGGCGCGCCGGACACCCCGCCGGACGGCACCGAACAGGCCGAGCCGGGCGGGACCGACGCCGGGGTGGAGCCGGCCCCGGCGCCGCCGGGGACGACGGACCCGGCGGCGGGCGACGCGCAGGCCGACCCGGTGCCGTCGGGCGAGGCCACGGACCCCGTGCCGAGCGTGACACCCGCCCCTGCCTCGACGCCCGCTGCGGCGGCCGGGCCGGGCACGATCTCCGCGGAGGGCGCCGCCGTCGTCGAGCGGACCAACGCGGAGCGCGCCGCGGCCGGCTGCGGCCCGCTCGTCGTCGACGAGCGCCTCACGGCTGCGGCGCAGCTCCACAGCGAGGACATGCTCGCCCAGGGCTACTTCGACCACACGAGCCTCGACGGCCGGTCCCCGTGGGACAGGGCGAAGGCCCAGGGCTACGCGAACCCGGGCGCGGAGAACATCGCGAAGGGGCAGGCGACGGCCGAGGACGTGGTGCGCGCGTGGATGGACTCGCCCGGGCACCGGGCGAACATCCTCAACTGCGACCTGCGCGAGATCGGCGTCGGGCACGCGGACCGGGTGTGGACCCAGCTCTTCGGCTGGGGCTGAGCCCGCGGCTGAGGGCGTGCCCGGCGCGGAGCGCTCAGAGGAGCGACGGCGCCCCGGTCGCGCGTGCCTCCCGGTCGAGCAGGCTGCGCTTGACCTCGAGGCCGTAGCGGAACCCGCCGAGGCTGCCGTCCGTGCGCAGCACGCGGTGGCACGGCACGAACAGCGCGGCAGCGTTCATCGCGCACGCGCCCGCGGCGGCGCGCACGGCGGCGGGCCGTCCCGACAGCTCGGCGTACCGCGTGTAGGTGACGGGGTCGCCCGGCTCGACCGTGCGCAGCACGTCCCACGCGTGCGCGCGGTAGGGCCCCGACACCTGGCGCACGGGCACGGCGTCGATCGCGTGCACGTCGCCCGCGTAGTAGGCCCGGACCGCGGCGACGGCCGGGACGACGGCGGGTGCGTCGTCGGGCACGAGCGAGACGTCCGCGGGGCGCAGGTCGGGGTGGACGAGCGCGACGAGCGCCGCGGGCTCGGCCGTCCAGCCGGAGGCGAGGACGGTGCCGTCGGGGTCGACGACGACCGTGAACGGGCCGTCGGGTGTGGTGACCGTCGTGGTGACGGCCGTTCCGGTGGTGGTCGCCGCGGGGGCGGTGGCTGCGGTGGTCACGGGGTCTCCTTCGTGGGGGCGGACGAGGGTCGGGGGGCGGCGGCACGCCAGAGGTGCATCGCGGCGTACGAGCGCCACGGCGCCCAGCGCTCCGCGTGCGCGACGAGCGCGCGCCGGTCGTCGGGCAGGCCGAGCGCCGCGGCGCCCGCGCGGAGGGCGAGGTCGCCGTCGAGCAGGACGTCCGGGTCGTGCAGGACGCGCATCGCGACGTACCCGGACGTCCAGGGGCCGACGCCGGGCATCGCCTCGAGCGCCGCGCGCTGGGTGGCCGGGTCGTCGGCGGGGGAGAGCGCGAGCGACCCGTCGGCGAGCGCGCGCGCGACCCCGAGGATCGCGGCCGTGCGGCGCGCGGGCCCGCGCACGTGGTCGGCTCCGCCCTCGGCGAGCTGCGCCGGCGTCGGGAAGAGGCGGGTCGGCCCGAACCGGGACGCGAACGGCGTGCCGAGCGCGACCGCGAGCCGCGACAGGTGCGTGCGCGCGGCGGCGACCGAGATCTGCTGCCCCACGAGCGCGCGGACGAGGATCTCCGTCGCATCCACCGCGCCCGGGACGCGGACACCGGGCACGGCGCGCACCGACGCGGCGAGCGCCGGGTCGGCCGCGAGCGCCGCGTCCACGGCCGCGGGGTCGGCGTCGAGGTCGAACAGGCGGCGGACCCGGGCGATCGCGGCGGGCAGGTCGGCCACGGACGTGAGCTCGAGCTCGACGTGGAACCGTGCCGCGCCACGGGCGCTCCCCGGCGGGGGGCCGTACGTCGTGCGGAACGCGCCCGGGCCGTGCGGCAGGGCGAGCGTGCGCGCGTACGACAGGACGGGTCCGCCGAGGTCTGCGACCTCGACGCCGTCGACGGCGCGCGCCGCGAGGAACGCGAACACGCCGCGTGCGTCGAAGGGCTCGCGCAGGGGGAGCGTGAGGTCGAGCACCGCGGTGGTGCCGCCGCCGTCCCCGACGGCGCCCGGGTCGTCGGGGCCGCGGACGGCACCACCCGACCCGGCGCCGCCGCGGGGAGGGGCCGGCCGGTCGCGCCGCGCCCGACGGCGCAGCTCGCTCGGCGTCGTGTCGAAGACCTCGGCGATCGTGTCGTTGAACTGCCGGACGCTGCCGAAGCCCGCGGCGAACGCGACGTCGGCGAGGCGGAGGTCGGTCCCCGTGAGCAGGGCGCGCGCGGTCTGGGCGCGCAGCGCGCGGGCGAGCGCGACGGGGCCGGCGCCCAGCTCCGCGACGAGCACGCGGTGCACGTGCCGGGCCGAGTACCCGAGGTGGGCGGCGAGGCCGTCGACGCCCTCGCGGTCCACGACGCCGTCGGCGACGAGCCGCATCGCGCGGGCGGAGAGGTCGTGCCCGAGGTCCCAGCTCGGCGTGCCGGGCACGGCCTCGGGGAGGCAGCGCTTGCACGCGCGGTAGCCGGCCTCGTGCGCGGCCGCGGACGTGAGGAAGAACGTGACGTTCTCCGGCTTGGGCGTGCGCGCGGGGCACGACGGGCGGCAGTAGATGCCCGTGCTGCTCACGGCGGTGATGAACTGGCCGTCGAACCGTCGGTCGCGCGACGCGATGGCGCGGTAGCGCTCCGCGAACACGGGGTCCGTCGCCGCGCGGGGAGTCGCGAGGGTCGTCGTCATGACTCGATCCTCACCCGCGGGGCGACCCCTCGGCTAGCGGGATTCGGACACTACGGTGGTGCCGTCGTCGGGCAGGGCGCGCCGGAGCAGGGGCTTGTTCACCCGCTCGGTGAAGAAGTCGATGAGAGGGCCGGCGAAGAACGCCGTCATGACCGTCCCGACGCCCACCGGGCCGCCCAGCGCGATCGCGAGCCCCACGAACGCGAGGTCCTGGACCACCCGGACGACGCGGTACCGCGCGTGCGTGCGGTCGACGACGATCGGCGCGATCGCGTCGTAGGGCGCCGTCCCGACGCCCGCCGTCATGTACGCGGACGCGCCCGCGGTGAACAGGACGATCCCCACGACGAAGAGCGCGGTCTGCAGGAGGCGGCTCGGCGGGTCCGGGACGAGCGGGGTGAGGAGCGCGGAGAACCACTGGACGAAGAACCCCGTCATGACCATGTTGATGATCGTGCCGACCCCGATGTACCGCCGCCCCCACACCACGACGGGGACGAGGAGCACCGCGTTGATCGCGAGCTGGTAGACGCCGAGGTCGACACCGAGCAGCGTGCTCGCGCCGATGTTCGCGGCGGTGAACGGGTCGACGCCGACGTGCGCCGACAGCAGCACCGCGGAGCCGAGCCCGAGGACCGCGACCCCGAGGAGCGCCCACACGGCTCGCAGGACGACGTGGGAGGGGCGGGACCGCGGCACGCTCGTCACACGCCGACGCTAGGGGAGCGGTCGGGCGGACGCGACCCGGCCGTCAGACCCGG
The DNA here is from genome assembly GCA_029256625.1 of Cellulosimicrobium sp. Lineage (GTDB taxonomy): Bacteria > Actinomycetota > Actinomycetes > Actinomycetales > Cellulomonadaceae > Cellulosimicrobium. The sequence continues at coordinate 8,638 of JAQSXO010000092.1, forward strand.
GCGTCGAGCCAGTCGAGGACCTCCCGCAGGTAGGTCGACCGGGCGGGCTCTGGGGAGAGGGCGAGGTCGTGCGCGCCGCCCTCGACCGTGACGACGGTGACGTCGTCGCCCAGCCGCTCCGCACGGGACGTGATGTGGTCGACGTCGAGCACGCTGTCGGTCGTGAGCAGCGCGTCGTGCCAGCCGGACGCCGGGCCGCTGCGCGCGGACGCCAGCACCAGGACCGGGCAGTCGAGGTGCAGGCCGCGCCCGACGCGCGCGTGCGCGCGCCGCACGGCGCGGACGAACCCCGCCCGAGCGGGGAAGCCCTCGATCGGCTTCCAGGCGAGGTCGAAGTCCCACTCGCCGCCCGTGCTCGCGTGCAGCGCCTCCACCCAGTGCGGGTCCAGCGCGCCCACGACGAGCCGCGGCGCGAACCGACCGACGACGTCGATCACCCACGTCACCGGCCCGCGGAACACCCACGGCTTGTTGAGGTCGAACCACGGGCTGTTGAGCACGAGCGCCGCGAGCCGGCCAGGCCGCGCGTCCGCCCACAGGCTCGCGACGAGGCCGCCCGTCGAGTGGCCGAGCACGACGAGCCGCTCGTGCCCCTCGGCCCGGATCGCCCGCGCGGCCGCGTCGAGGTCCTGCGCGTAGACGGCGAGGTCGGTGACGAAGTTCGGGTCGTCGTCGGGCCGCGACGGCGCGCCCGTGCCGCGGCCGATCGAGCGCCCGTAGCCCCGCAGGTCGAGCGCGTAGAACCGGTAGCCACGGGCCTCGACCGCCTCGGCGACATGGGTCTGGAAGAAGTAGTCGATGAACCCGTGCACGTACAGCACCGCGGG
>JAQSXO010000093.1 GCA_029256625.1 Cellulosimicrobium sp.
CCGCACGACCTCCAGGCCCTGGTCGACGGTGTTGACGAGGCTCGTCTCGTAGCGGTTCAGAGGCTCGAGCCCGACGACGACGCCTGCCGCCATCGCGTGCTCGACGACCGGGGCGAGGTTCTCGGCGAGCTCGGAGTACGCCGCCTCGCGCTCGGCGGGACTCAGGCGCCACGTGCGCCCGACCGACGCGTACGCGGGGCCGCCGATGACCGGGGCGCCGACGGTGCGCGCGACGTCGACCACGTGGCGCAGGTAGTCCTGCGTGGAGCGCACCGTCGCGGCGTCCGCGGCGACGAGCTCGCGGCCCTCGCCCATGACGAGCGAGACGCTCGCGGCGAGCCCGTGGTCGGCGAGCACCGCCGCGGCGGTCGCCGGGTCCCAGTCCCCCGGGTTCTCCACGGGCAGCTCGAGCACGTCGAAGCCCCACCCCGCGACGCGGGGCGCGATGCCGCGCAGCGCGTCGTCGGTGAGCGGGGAGGTCCAGACCCACGTGTTGACGCCGAGCGCACGACGGCGCAGCGGCGGGGTCGGGGAAGGAAGAGCCACGTCGCTCTCTCTCGTCGGGTCCGAGCGCTCGGCCGTCCCGCCCGCGTGCCCGACGCCGCGGGGCACCTCCGCACGGGAGGTGCGCCGCGTCGTCGGGCGGGCGGGCGGGGCGCCCGGCCGGTCGGACGGCGACCGGGCGGCCCCTGGGTGGTCCGACCCCGAGGGTCAGGACCGGGTGGATCTCCGGACCCTCCCAGGTCCGGTGCGGACGACCGGTCAGCGGTCCGGTCAGCGGTCCGGTCAGCGGTCGGTCCAAGCCTCCGGGAAGCCCGGCAGGTCCTCGCCACCGAACTTCGCGTAGTGCAGCGACGGCATGTCCTTGTTCGCCTCGAGGTACGCGTCCAGCTCCTCGGCGTCGATCGGCGCCTGCGGCAGGACCCACTCCGAGGGCACCTGCTCGCCGGCCCAGATCATCTGGGCCGCGAGGATCGGGGTGCGCCACTGGAAGTTCGAGTACACGGCGCCGAGGGCGGTCATGTCCGTGTCCTTCCACTTGCGCAGGAAGCTCATCTCGTCCTCGCCCATGAAGACCGGGTAGGGCTTGCCGGCGTCCTCGAACGCCTCGACCGCCGCGACGGCGCCGTCGCCCGCGTCCATCCAGATGCCGTCCACGTCACCACGCTGGAGGTACTGGGTGACGATGTCCTTGATCTTCGCGCCGTCACCGCCGGTGAACTCCGCGCCCACGACCTCGAGCTCGGACTCCGAGAAGATCTTGTCGGCCGCGGCCCAGCGGTTCTCGAGCACGTCCACGCCGGGCAGGATGCGCAGCGCGAGGACCTTCGAGCCCGGCTCGAGGTTCTCGACGAGGAACTCGGCGCCGTCGGCACCGTAGGCGTAGCCGCCGATCGGGTGGATGAACGTGACCATGCAGTCGGTGTTCACGCCACGGTCGAACACGATGACCGGCTTGCCCGACTCGCACGCGGCCTCGACCGCGGGCGTCAGGGTCGCCGTCGTCGACGGCGAGATGACGATCGCGTCGCAGTCGCCCGCCTCGACGAACGCCTGGATGTCGGAGATCTGCTTGTTGTCGTCGTCCGCCGCGTCCGAGACGCGGAACTCGCCGATCACACCCTCCTCGGTGAGGACGTCGACCTGCTGCTGCATCGTGATCCAGCCGGTCACGCGCCACGGGTTGGACACCGAGGCGTTCGAGAAGCACAGCGTCTTGCCGCCGCCCTCGCTCGCGTACTCGGCCGTGTCCACGTACTCGGGCTCGATGGCCTGCAGCCACGGCTGGTCCGCCGGGCCCTCGGGCACGACCTCGCGCTGGGCGAGCTGCCGGTCGTAGTCCGCCTGGACGAACCACTCGGAGTCGGCGCCGCCGGACTCCTCGCTCGCGGGGCTCTCCTCGGCCGAGGTCTCGCCACCCTCGCCGGCGTCGGTGGGGGTGTCGGTCGTGCAGGCGGCCGTGAGGAACAGCGTGGCCACCGCCGCGCCGGCCAGGAGTGCTCGTGTACGTCGCATGTCCTTCTCTCCTAGGGGTGAGACGTCGTCGTCCCGCAGCGTGCGGGGGAAGGGGGTACAGCTCGGAAAGGGTGGGGGCTTTCGGGCGTGGTCGAGGTCGCGCGGGCGGGAGTCCGCCGGGGCGCCGGTGCTCAGGCGTTCGCGGGGGCGGGCTCCTTCGGTGCGGGGGTCGGGCCCGCGGCAGGCGGGGCGTCGGGGGTGGACGCGCGGCGCCGCGACCGGCGCGGCAGCGCGGCGTAGGCGACGGCCGCGATGATGATCACGCCCTGGATCGCCGGACGGATCGTCGACGGGAGGCTGAGCTGGTTGAACAGCGTGAACAGCGCCTCGAGCGTGAGCGCGCCGGCCATCGCGGCGATCACGGTGCCCCGCCCGCCGCCGAGCACGACGCCCCCGAGGACGACGGCCGTGATGGCCATGAACTCCAGGCCCTGCCCGACCTGCGCGGTGACGCCCGCATAGCCACCGATGAGGATCGCGGCGACGGTCGCCATGAAGCCCGAGAGGAGGAACGCGCGCGTGCGCACCCACCAGACCGAGCTCCCGGCGTAGCCGGCCGCGACGTCGTTGTCGCCCGTGGCGACGAGCGTGCGACCGAACGGCCGGCGCATGAGCAGGGCCGCGAGGACGCCGAGGACCACGACGACCAGCAGCGCGTACGGCACCTGGAACTGGCCCGGGGTGTCGGGGATGCCCCCGCGTCCCCACTGCCGGAAGCCGTCGGTCAGCGCGCCCGTGGGAGCGCCGCCCGTCCAGAGCCGGATCGCGCCGTACAGCACGAGCATCATGCCGAGCGTCGTGATGAACGACGGCACCTTGAGCAGCGTCGTGACGAGGCCGTTGACGAGCCCGACCGCGAGGCCGAAGACGATCATGAGCGCCATGACGGGCCAGGTCATCGAGTCCTCGCCGTCCATGAGCTTCGCCGCGATGACGACCTGGGCGCCGACCAGGGAGCCGACCGAGAGGTCGAACTCGCCCGAGACGATGACGAAGTACTGCCCGATCGCGAGGATGACGAGCGGCGCCGCCTTCTTGACGAAGGCCATGAGCGACATGGGCTCCCCGAACGACGGGTTCATCACGAGGATGACCGCGAAGACGAGCACGAGCAGCGCGAACACGGTCCAGCTCCCGCCCGCGGTGAGGCGCTCGAGCCAGCCAGCCCGCGGTGCGCGCGCCGGGATCGTCCGGCGCGTGGTGTCGGTGGTCATGCGGACGCACCTCCGGTGCGGGTCGGGCGGAAGCGGGCCCGGCTGCTCGCCGGGTCGATCTGGCGCCGGGCGTACAGCGCGACGGCGGCGATGATGATGACGCCGCGCAGCACGTCCTTGAAGAACGGGTCGACGTCGAGCACGTTGAACACCGTGTCGAGCACGGCGAGGATGAGGACGCCGCCCACGGTCCCGACGATCGAGCCGCGCCCGCCCATGAGGAGCGTGCCGCCCAGCACGACGGCGGCGATCGAGTCGAGGTCGAGCCCGTAGGAGTAGACGAGCGCGTTGCCGGTGCCGAACCGCGCGGCGATGAGGAGGCCCGCGACCCCCGCGCACACCGAGCACAGCACGTGCGCGAGGACGAGCGTCCGGTCGGTCCGGATGCCCGAGAGCCGCGCGACGTCGGTGTTCCCTCCGACGGCGAACATGTGGTACCCGGGGCGGGTGCGCGTGAGGAGCACGACGCCCACGGCCGCGACGAGCAGCATGACGATCGTCGAGACCGGCACCGGGCCGACGCGCGTGTACCCGAACATCTGGAACGAGGCGGGCACCTCGCCCGCCGGGCCCTTGAACTGCGTGTCGAGGTAGCCCTTGATGATGAGCCCGACGCCGAGCGTCGCGATGAACGCGTTGACGCGCAGCTTGGCGATGACGAGCCCGTTGACGAGGCCGACGGCCGCCGCGACGCCCACCGCCGCGAGGACGCCGAGCCAGACGCGCGACGGGTCGCCCGCCATGGTCGTCGCGCCGACGATCGAGCTGAGCGCCACGACGTACCCGACGGACAGGTCGAGCGACTTGCACAGGATCGCGAACGTCTGCCCGATCGCGACGAAACCCAGCAGGCTCGTCTGCGTGAGCATGTACGCGGTGTTCGCGGTGCTGAACAGGTTGCCGCCGCCGACGGCGACGAGGACGCCGGCGATCACGAGGATCCCGACGAGGGCGAGGTAGACGATCTCCGTCGACCCCAGGCGGCGCCGGCGCGCGGGGGCGCGGCGCGCGGTGGGGGCGGCGGTCGCGACCGCGGTGCTCATCGGTCCTCCTTCGGGCCGTCGTGGTCGTGCGGGTCGAGCGCCGGCGCGGTGGCGGGCGGGGGGCCGGACGCGTCGCCGGGTTCCGCGCCCGGCAGGTCGTCCGCGTCGGCGAGGGCGCCCAGGTCGACCCGGACGTGCTCGCCCGACGTGTCCTCTCCGGCTCCCGTGGCCAGGGCCATCACGGTCTCCTCGTCGCTGCCGGCCGGGAGCTCGCCCGCGAGGCGGCCGTCGCGCATGACGAGCACGCGGTCGGCCATCGCGACGACCTCGGGGAGCTCGGAGGAGATGAACAGGACGGCGACGCCGCTCGCGGTGAGCTCGCGCATGAGGTCGTAGACGGCGCGCTTGGCGCCGACGTCGATGCCGCGGGTCGGCTCGTCGAGCACGATCACCTGCGGGTCCGTGACCAGCCACTTCGCGAGGACGACCTTCTGCTGGTTGCCGCCGGACAGGTACTGGACCTCGGCCTCCTGCGAGCTCGCGACGAGCTCGAGCGAGGAGAGGATGCCGGGGATGCGCTTCGCGCGGCGGTCCGCCTGGCCGGGCACGACGGCGTCGAGCACGAGCCGCGCGTTCGCGAGGATCGACTGCCCGAGCGCGAGGCCCTCCGCCTTGCGGTCCTCGGTCACGAGCGCGAGACCGGCGCGCACCGCCTGGCGCGGCGAGCGCACGTCGACCGGCTTCCCACCGACGAGCACGCGCCCCCGGGTGAAGCCCGCGATGCCGAAGATGCCGTGCGCGATCTCCGTGCGGCCCGACCCCTGGAGGCCGGCGAGCGCGACGATCTCGCCCGCCCGCACCTCGATCGACACGTCGTCGACCTGCGTGTTGCCCACACCCTCGAGCGCGAGGCGCACCTCGCCCGGGACCGTCGAGGGGTCCTTGTCCGGGAAGTAGCCGGCGAAGTCGCGGCCCACCATGGTGCGCACGAGCCGGTCCGGGTCGATGTCCGCCGTCGGGGTCGTCAGGACGTGGTTGCCGTCCTTGAGCACCGTGATGGTGTCGCAGAGGTCGAAGATCTCCTTGAGCCGGTGCGACACGTAGAGGATCGCGACGCCGCGCTCCTTGAGCCGGTGGACGAGCTCGTACAGCAGCTCGACCTCCTGGTCGGCGAGGGCCGCCGTCGGCTCGTCCATCGAGATGATGCGCGCGTCGTAGGACACGGCCTTGACGATCTCGACGATCTGCTGCTGGGCGACGGAGAGGGACCCGACGCGCGTCCACGACGCGAGGCCGGACAGGCCCAGGTCGGCGAGCAGCGCGGTCGTGTCCGCGTGCATGCGGCGGCGGTCGACGAGGCCCGCGCGCCGCGGCTCGCGGCCGAGGTAGACGTTCTCGGCGACCGAGCGCTCCGGCAGGAGGTTGAACTCCTGGAAGACGGTCGAGACGCCCGCGTGCTGCGCGGCGAGCGGCGACGCGAACGTCGTGGTCTCGCCGTCGAGCTCGATCGTGCCGCCGTCGGGGCGGTGCACGCCCGCGATGATCTTCATGAGCGTCGACTTGCCGGCGCCGTTCTCGCCCACGAGCGCGTGGACCTCGCCCGGCCGCACGTCGAGGTCGATGTCGCGGAGCACGGAGTTGCCGAAGAACTCCTTGCCGACGCCGCGCAGGCGCAGGATCGGCTCGTCGCCGCCCTCCCCCGCGGCCGGTGGCCGGGGCTCGCGCGTGGTCGTCGCGGTCATGCCGGGACCTCCACCCAGCCGCCCGCGCGCACCGACTCGCCCACCGCGGCGGCCAGGCGGGCGGCGCGCAGGCCGTCGTCGAACGTGGGCAGCCCGTCCGGGACGCTGCCGCGGATCGCGGCCGCCGTGTCGGCGACGAGCGCGTCGAAGCAGTCCTGGTAGCCCTGCGCGTGCCCGGCGGGCAGGCGCGAGTAGCGCGCGGCGGCCCCGGAGAGCACCTCCGGGTCGCGCACGAGGAGGCGCGACGCGTCGCGGCGGCCCTCCCACAGCGTCTCGGGCTGCTCCTGGTCGAACGACAGCGTCGACTCGGACCCGGAGATCTCGAGGTACAGGCGGTTCTTGCGGCCCGCCGACACCTGCGAGATGACCGCCGTGCCGAGCGCCCCGCGGTCGGTCGCGTACTGGATCGTGACGGCGTCCTCGGTCGCCACCTCGTGCACGACGCCGTCCGCGCCCCGGCGCCGCGGGTTGACGGTGGCCGTCTGCGCGACGAGCCGGGCGATGCGGTGCCCGGTGGTGAACTCGAGCAGGTCGCAGAAGTGGGAGCCGATGTCGCCGAAGGCCCGGCTCGCGCCGCCGAGGGCGGGGTCCACGCGCCAGTTGTCGTCCGACTCGCGCAGGAGCCAGTCCTGGAGGTACGAGCCGTGCACGAGCGAGACGGTGCCCAGCTCGCCGCGGCGCACGCGCTCGCGCGCCTCGCGCACCATCGCGTGGAACCGGTAGGTGAACGGCACGACGGCCACCCGGCCGTCGGCGGAGCGCGCCTCGGCGGCCAGCCCCGCGAGCTCGACCGCGCCCTCGACGTCGGTCGCGAGCGGCTTCTCGCACACCACGTGCTTGCCCGCGGCGAGCGCGGCCCGGGCGAGGGGGACGTGCAGGTGGTTGGGCGTGCACACGTGCACGACGTCGATCTCGGGGTCCGCGAGCAGCTCCTCCGCGGTGGCGACGGCGCGCTCGGCCCCGAGCCCCGGCGCGGCCGCGCGGGCGATCTCGAGGTCCGCGGCGGCGACGCTCACGACCCGTCCCCCGCTGGTGCGCACGGCCCGCGCGTGGACGCCGCCCATGAAGCCCGCGCCGAGGATCCCCGCGCGGTACCCGACGGCCGGGAGGCCGCCCTCGTCGGGGGCGCTGGCGGGGAAGGTGCTCCGGGCGGCAGGGGCCCCTGTGGTGGTCGCTCCCGGGAGGGGCGTACCCGGGTCCAGCACCGGGGTACGCACGTCCTGCGCGACGTCGTCGGCTCGCATGGATCACAACGTAGGGGCACTTATGTCGAGCGTCAAGCAAAAGCCGAACATTGCCCGTCACGGTTATATAACCGAAGCCGCAAAACAAATGTGAAGGATCACATGGCTGCGGCCTGCGGCGACGTCTGCCGGGGTCGGGACGGCGACGCACCCGGGTACGGACGCGGCACGCCACCGCCCCCGGCCGTCGAGCGGCCGGGGGCGGTGGCGTGTCGGACTGTCCTCCCCCACCCGTCGGCCGGCGAGCCGGCCGACGGGGAGACTGCGCGCGCTACTTGGTCGAGAACGCCGCGTCGAAGGCGGCGTCCGGGGCGTCGAACGCGTACTTCTTGACGAACTCCAGGGCCTCGGGCGCGCCGACGAGGCGGTCCATGCCGGCGTCCTCCCACTCGACGGAGATGGGCCCCTCGTACCCGATCGTGTTGAGCATGCGGAACGCGTCCTCCCACGGCACGTCGCCGTGGCCGGTCGAGATGAAGTCCCAGCCGCGGCGCGGGTCGGCCCACGCCAGGTGCGACCCCATGCGGCCGTTGCGACCGTTGTGCATCCGCTTCTTCGTGTCCTTGCAGTCCACGTGGTAGATGCGGTCCTTGAAGTCCCAGAGGAAGCTCACCGGGTCGAGGTCCTGCCACACCATGTGGCTCGGGTCCCAGTTGAGGCCGAACGCCTCGCGGTGCCCGATCGCCTCGAGCGTGCGGACGGTGGTCCAGTAGTCGTACGCGATCTCGCTCGGGTGGACCTCGTGCGCGAACTTCACGCCGACCTCGTCGAAGACGTCGAGGATCGGGTTCCAGCGGTCGGCGAAGTCCTGGTAGCCGGCGTCGATCGCCTCCTGGGAGACCGGCGGGAACATCGCCACGTACTTCCAGATCGCCGAGCCCGTGAAGCCCACCACGGTCTTCACGCCCAGCTTCGCGGCGAGGCGCGCGGTGTGCTTCATCTCCTCCGCGGCGCGCTGGCGCACGCCCTCGGGGTCGCCGTCGCCCCACACCACGTCGGGAAGGATGTCGCGGTGGCGCTGGTCGATGGGGTCGTCGCAGACGGCCTGGCCCTTGAGGTGGTTCGAGATCGCGTAGACCTTGAGGTCGTACTTGGCGAGGAGGTCGAGCTTGCCCTGGACGTACTCGTCGTCGTCCCAGCGCCACGGGTCGAGGTGGTCCCCCCAGCAGGCGATCTCCAGCCCGTCGTAGCCCCAGCCGGACGCGAGCCGCGCCACCTCCTCGAACGGCAGGTCGGCCCACTGCCCCGTGAAGAGGGTGATCGGTCGTGCCATGGTCGTGTCTCCTTCGGTCGTTCTCGGTTCGTGCCCGGGGTCACCGGGCGGACGTGCTGGTCAGGGAGCGGGGCTTGTCGCCCGACGCCTCGTCGCCGCCCGACGCTCGCGCGCGGCGCCGCACGACGACGTAGCCCGCGGCGAGCAGGAGCACGGCGACCACGGCGACGGCGATCCACAGACCCGCGCCGCCACCGGTCGACTCCTCGTCCGTGGTGCCGGTCCCGTCCGTCGCGGCGAGGTCGTCCTCGGCGTCCGTGCCGGCCGCGCCGTCCTCCGCACCGGCCGCGACCTCGTCGTCCGCGTCCGGTGCCGGCTCGGGCAGGGGCACGACGTCGACCTGCGCGGACGCGGTCGCCTCCGACGGGTGCGTGATCGTGGCGGTGAGGGTCCAGTTGCCCTCGGCGAGGACGCCGGGCTCGGACGTGTACCAGCCGACGCCCTCCGACGCCGAGGAGAGGGTGAGGGGGCCGACGGTCTCGCCGGCCGCGGACTCCGCGGTCACGGAGACGTCGGCCGCCTCCTCGACCGGGTGGCCGTCGAGCTTCCAGGTCAGGTTGGCGGAGATGCCGCCCTCCCCGTCGGTACCGAGGGAGATCACGACGTCGCCGCCGTGCGCGGACGCCGGGGCCGCGACGCCCAGCAGCGCCACGACGGCGCCGAGCAGCGCGCCGAGCGCCGTGGCGAGGACGGCGCGCACGCCGACCGGGGGTCGGGTGCCGGTGCTGGTTCCGCTGCTGGTGCCGCTGGGCTGCGGAGACGTTCGGGACATCGGGTCATCACCTCGTCGTGGTCCGTGTGGTGGCTCCGGGGCCGACGGCGGTCGTCGGTCCCCGGGGTGCCCCGGCGCCGGGCCGGAGCGCCCGTTCCCGGGCGCCGGGGCCGGAGACCCGGAGGTCCCCGTCGTGCTCGTCGTGCAGGCAGCGTACGGTCGGCCCGGCC